>NZ_WHOC01000027.1:0-12887 GCF_013141785.1 Paenibacillus germinis | reverse complement strand
ATGCGAGAAGACTCTTCGTTTTCTGGAATGATTCCGCTGAGGAGAAGCAGATTTCTTTCCAAAACCGAGTCATTCGTTTGGGAGCCAATGAATTTGTATGTGAAATTGTGGAATAGGTAGCTGCTAAGAGGGAACAGCAAGGATGCTTTGTGTTCAAGTCGGCACGGAACAACCTTGTTGTTTTCGCTTCAAGATATAACTAAAGCGCTTACATATGTTAATTATTCATATTCATAGAGGAGGCTGTTTACAATATGCATAAAAAGATTATCTGGGGTGTGATTTTTAGTATATGTTTGGCTGCACTGTTATTCCGAGCACCAGCAAGCCTGGCTGTTGGCGCTTACGATACGGGCGTACTGCAGTTTCAAGATGATTTTAGCGAGGGCATGTCGTTATGGAAGGGGGTAAAAGGATCATGGGTGGTTGACAACGGCGCGCTTCGCGTAACCTCGTCCAGCACGAATGAAATAGAGCCGAAAGGATCGAATGCTGTTTGGCAGGATCAAATCGTTGAGTTTCGAATCCAAATCGTCGGAGCGCCAGGAGGCGGTTTTACAAGAGTCTTTACAAGGTATGTGAGCAACACTAGTAATTTGGGATTGTTGATCAGACCTACGGGGTTAAGTTATTCGTTAAATGGAGCTGCGGAGTCGTACCTTTCCAGTTATACATTTACTGTGGGTACGAACTATGACGTAAAGATGATGCTATCAGGAAGTACGGCAACCATTTACGCCAAAAAAGATTCGGAAATCACTTACACGAGCGCAGGGACGATTGCAGGCTTGCCCGTACAAAGTGGAAAGCTGAGATTCCAAACTTCCAACGACAAGGTGCTGTTGGATAATGTGAAAGTATCGAATACGCAATCTTCCACATTTATGGCGAATGGAAGTGTGTTGTCATCTTTGAATTTGGGAAGTCAATCTGCTTTGTCGCTAATCAATACAACCGGAAAAGCCGTTGTCTGGACTTCAAGTGACACGACAAGGGCAACCGTAGATGGCAATGGTGTGGTCACTGCTGCAGGCAGGGGGCTGGTGACGATTACGGCTTCCACTGCTGATCATCTGGAACAAGTTAGATTTGATATCTATGTGAAGGATCCCATCGATTCGGCAGGCGTAATGCAGTTACAGGATGATTTCAGCAACGGCATGAGTTTGTGGAATGCTGTATCAGGAGCGTGGGGAATCGACCATTCGCAGCTTATTTCTCCGGCAGCTTCGTCCTCACTGCTTGAGCCGAAAGGGACATTTACCAAATGGAGGAACATGACGGTAGCGATGAGGTTTAACAGACTCGTCACAAGCTCAAACGACAATTTCATTTCGATCAAATTAAGGTATGTCAGCGAGGCGGATTATACACGATTGCTGATCAGAAGTACGGGATTAAGTTATATCCAAGCAGGTGGAGCGGAGCAGTCTTTTTATGCAACGACATTCAACACGGGAACGGATTATGATATCAAATTGGTAGCCATTGACGATTTGGTGCAAGTATATGTAAAAAGCGCTGCCGATCCTAATTACATTGTTGCGGGTGCGATATCCAATGCTTCCTATAATTTCGGCAAGGTACAACTGACAACGTACAATGTTAAGGCCGCTTTAGATAATATTCAAATATGGAACCATGAAAAGTTACCGTTTATTCTAGGTAAGAAGTTAAGCGCTTTCAATAAGGGGGATGGCGAAACGCTGCAGTTGACGAATACGACTGGGAAAAGTGTGATGTGGAGTTCAAGCGACAACCAGGTAGCGACAGTAGATCAGACTGGAGCTGTTACCCCGCTCGCTCGGGGACAGGTGGTCATTACCGCAGCAACGTATGATAGCATGTATCAGGATAAAGCTGAAATCGTGGTCAAGGATCCAATTAATCCTACCGGTATCTTGCAGTTTGAGGATGATTTCAGTGAGGGCATGAGCGTTTGGAAAGCGGTATATGGGACTTGGACGGTTGATAATTCTCGGCTGTCTTCCACCTCAACGGCCTCCTCTTTGATCGAAATGAAAGGGTCAGAAACAACGTGGAGGAACCAAACGATTGCTATGAGGTTTAATCGGGGTGAAAACCTGGCAGGCAACTTTATTTCAGTGAAGTTCAGGTATGTCAGCGAAGCCGATTATACACGTTTACTGATCAGAAGCACCGGATTAAGCTACGTTAAAGCAGGCGGCACGGAGCAGTCGATGTATGCCATGACTTTTAACGCGGATACGGATTACGATATTAAATTGGTCGCCTTGGATAATTGGGTTCAGGTTTATGTGAAAAGCGCAACCGACCCTGACTATACGTATGCGGGTGCCATTTCTAATGTTTCCTATGTATTCGGGAAGGTGCAGCTGACCACGTATAATGTAAAGGCAACTTTTGATCACATCCAAATATGGAACCATGAAAGCTCGGCTTTTGCCTTGAGCACCAAACTAACTGGGATTGCAAGTGGCTATAGCAAATCGCTGCAGCTGACCAATACAACCGGAAAAAGTGTGGTGTGGACTTCAAGCAATACGCAGGTGGCGACAGTAGACCAGACAGGAGTGGTTACAGCCATAGCGAAGGGTCAGACAGTCGTTACTGCAGCAACATATGACGCTTCCTTTCAGGATAAGAGTGATATTGTTGTATATGTCCGGCCTACAGGTGTTACCCTCAACAAACCTAGTACATCCTTGTATATGGGGGAAGCTGAGGAGCTTACAGCTGCGGTTAGTCCGGCGGATGTAGATAATCCGTTGACCATATGGACTTCCAGTAATCCTTCCGTGGTAAGTTTGGTAGGAGGCTCCAGTACCTCCAGAGCCATTAAAGCCTTGTCTGCAGGTACGTCGATAATCACCGTTACTACCGTAGACGGCGGATTTTCGGCTTCGATTCAAGTGGTTGTGAATCCTGTGCCGGAACCAACCGTATCGATGGCCGAATTCGCGATTGATCCGACTCCGAATGCTCTGCCATCCCATTTCTTAGGAGCACATAACGAACAACTGGTTAAGGTTGGAAGGGTGACTGATTTTCAACTGGAAAGCTTTGATAATCTGGGACTGGACCTCCAGCTGCAAAATGTTCGTGGACCCGATGGAACGGGTGCCAATTACTATTTGTACAACGAAGGCACGGTCATGAATTCCAAAGATCCGCGTTATCAGCAATTCTATGGGAATCGAACCGTTGGGGCGGTAGAGAATGTGAATCTGCAGCCTGGGTACCCGGGGTTATATCTTGCGGATTCCTACCATCTCGCCAATACGATAGAGGTTCCCTACGTATTTGTCATAAATGTAATCTCTCAGTCGGTGAGTGAAATCCTGACACAAGTCCAGCAGATGAAGCAGCAAACCACACAACCCATCTATGTGGAAATGGGGAACGAGCTTTATTCCATCTTGTTCGATGCAAGCTTCCCGTCAGTCTCTGAATATATTGCCAAATGCAAATTGATCTATCAGGGAATCAAAGGCATAGATCCGACTATTAAAATCGGAATTGTGGCTGTGGCCAAAGATTTGGAAGACCGAATAGCTGCTGACCCCAATAATCTGCCAGATCCTGATGTGGATTGGGCAGCTACACAAGGGGGACGCGTTGCGCTTTGGAATCAAACGCTAATGACAGACAGCAGTTTCTACGACGCCATCATCGTCCATGTGTATTCACCCATTCCAAATCTATTTGATCTAACGAACAGCAAAATGATGAGATACTTATATACGTATAATCAAAGTGCATTGGAAGGTCTGTCTATTCAGAAAAACCAATTCCCAGGCAAGGAAATATGGGTTACGGAATGGTCATCTCTTCCAACCGTCCTATTCGGCGAGAAAGACCCTAACGAGAAGGCACGCAAACAATTTATGAAAACCCCAGGATTTGCGATGCACAATATGGAACGGGTGCTGCAAATGATCGAGTCGGGTGCCGTGACGATTTCCGACGTACATGCGATGGTAGATCCCCAAGGGTTTGGAATCGTGCAGCAAACCGCCGGTGGAGATCTCACTGAATTACCGAATTATTATGTATTTAAAGCTTTGGGAGGTCTACTTGACTCCAATAGCAGCTATTACAAGGTCAATCTTGCACAAGGCAATGTTCAAAATGAAAAGCTGCGATTCATTGCTACGGATGTCTATTATAACGTTGCGGATGTTGGCGCATGGGGTTTCGGTGACGCTAATGGCATTAAGAAGGTCGTTTTCGCCAATCGGACCATGAACCCTGTCAATGTTTCCATACCAGGCAGGGATCTCAAGACAAATTGGGTATATGGGGGCTCTAATCCTTTGCCCGCGTTTCTGACGAACCCGAATGCGAGCTGGTTGGATGCGCCACAAGTTAATCCGTTACCGGAGACGCCATCTTCCATTTTCGCCGGAGAGATCCAATTGAAGCCTTATTCGATGACGATTGTGGACATTTCAAATAATGTTGCTGTACCAGTTACGACAGCTTCCATGTCTCCGGCACAACCGGATGGACAAAATGGTTGGTACGTAAATCCGGTAACGGTAACATTGACCGCCACCGCCACCGCCACCGATCATGTATCGGGTATGGAGAAGACGGAGTATAGTCTGGATAACGGGACTACGTGGCAGTCTTATACGGCACCCGTGACGTTTGATCAGAGCGGCAATTACGGCATTATGTATCGATCGACTGATAAAGCAGGGAATATTGAACCTGACAAACAGGTTAGTTTTAAATTAAATATGACTGCCGCAGTCGTTAAGTTGCAAGACAGCAGCGGGAATCCGATAAGCGGTGGAATCGTAAAATACTACGATGGCGGATGGAAGGATTTTGGGGTAACCGACGCTTTTGGATTGATTAGTAAGGACTTGCCTGATAAAACATACACTTTTAGTATGACATACGAAGGAACATACATGGAAAAGGTGCAGAATACAGGAGCTAGCCCCATCGTTGTATTCCAGACGGTGAACACGACGGTACAGCTGAAGGACAGTTCGGGGAGCCCACTCGACGGAGGAACGGTGAAATATTACGCCGGAGGGTGGAAGGACCTGGGGGCTACGGTTGGCGGAACGGCAAGCAAGGAATTATTGCCTGGCAACTATACCTTCAGCATGTCTTACTTGGGCATCTATCAGGAGAAAGTGCAGAACACCGGTTCGTCTGCGGCGATTGTATTCCTGACGGTGAACACGACGGTACAGCTGAAGGATAGCTCGGGGAATCCGCTTGACGGAGGAACTGTGAAATATTACGCCGGAGGGTGGAAGGACCTGGGAACTACGGTTGGCGGAATGGCAAGCAAGGAATTATTGCCTGGCAACTATACCTTTAGCATGTCGTACTTGGGCACCTATCAGGAAAAAACGCAGAACACGGGTTTGCCAGAGACGGTTGTATTCCAGACGATAAACACAACGGTACAGCTGAAGGATAGCTTGGGGAGCCCACTCGACGGTGGAACGGTGAAATATTACGCCGGAGGGTGGAAGGACCTGGGAGCTACGGTTGGCGGAACGGCAAGCAAGGAATTATTGCCTGGCAACTATACCTTCAGCATGTCTTACTTGGGCACCTATCAGGAGAAAACACAGAACACGGGTTTGAATACAACAATTGTATTTCAGAAGTAATTCCGTATCAAAGTGTGACGTATTACGCCTATCCGAAATCGATACTTTTATTTGAATCTTGAAAAAACAACCTCCCGCGGGCCGTCTAGTCTTTGGGAGGTTGTTTTTGTCGATATTGCGTCGGCGTGATGCCGACCGCTTTCTTGAAGAGCTGCGAATTAGACAAGAAAAAAGCCGACGACTCGTAGTCTCGACTTCTTGCTGATTGAGGCACTCCTTTGTGTTAAATAGTTAACTTCTCTTCTTATAATGGTCTAAAAGAAGGGAGGCTATTGCTTTGGCATCCTTAGCGGATAATTGGTTTCTATAAAGAAGCTCATTTACGGTAGCTCCGTCAATCAACAGCATGAATTGTCTCGCAAGATCGTCGGGTTGTTGTAAGCTTGCCTGATCAGCCAACTGACGAATATAGTTATAGACATCCGATTTCCGTGTTCTGGAAGATAAATGGGCGCTGTGCGTTGGTTCTGCCAGCTCGGTCACGATATTGATGGCCCCGCAGCCTCTGAAATGGGGGGCTTCAAACCATAAATGGATTGCGTCAAAAACAGCAATCAATCGCTCTTCGGGATCAGAAGCTAATCGCTCGACGGTGCTCATAAACCATTGTAACCAAAGTTCCCCTCCTTTGAGTACGACTTCGTTGATGAGATCGTTTTTAGAAGGAAAGTGTTTGTAAAGAGTCATTTTTGCCACGCCGGATTGCTCAACAACTTCATCCACTCCGACACGATTAATTCCTTTGCGATAAAACAATTCTAAGGCTGTTTGGAGTATTTTTTCTCGAGCTTTACTTATTCTAAGAGTACTCATAACATCAATATAAAGAACGGTCTGTCTTTTGTCAATTCAGGTCTCCGGTGAATTATATTCGGTTCGATCCAACGGATTTCGTCGGGCCAGAACTCCGAAACCCATACTGGACAACAGCTTCGGTCTGGTGTCTAGAGCATGCTCGACGCCTGTAATGGAATGAAGAATGTCCTCCGTAAAACCGCTTCTGGCATATTTGGCATGAACTGCTCGGATCGCTGCGGCTGAAAGTCTATGGCTTTTAGCGCCTAAAACGTCCATCGTCGCCCCTTCTCCAACCAGTCTCGCTTCGGGGCCATATACTTGTTCATTGATGACCGGATTTAAGTGCAGACTGATCGATTCGTACACTTTTTTGGCTCGGTCAGGATGCCATCCCATGTTCGTAACCAATTGATACGCTTCTCTTGCCCCTGTCGTCGCAAAACAACATTGCCCCGTTTTGTGAATATGTTTCGATGATATGCCTAAATCGTGCAAAATGCTGGAGACAAACAGCAATTCTTCGTCTATTTTGAATCCGTAACTTTTGCCTAACAACGCTCCCCAAAAATAAGTACGGTAACAGTGATACAATAAGGGTTCTGAGAAACATTCCTTTGCATATTCTTCGGCCATGCGAACTGTATGTGTTTCCGGATACCTTATTTCGTCAAAGCTCAAATCGATTTTTTTGCCCGAAAACAACGGCATTCTGAACAATACGTTTCCCAAAGTATCCTTTAGTTGCGATTGAATCAGCATTTTTATCATAGCGAACTTCTCTATCGGTGTAAGTTTAGCCTGATGATTCTCGCACCAATCATAGTTACCTATATCGGGTCTCATTTTCGCAACGCTCCGTATTCATTAATTTTTGATGCTTAATTCCGTATCCATGGATTTCGTAAATGGACGTTTTTGCTTGAACGCGACCGGATCCTTTTTGTCCATTGCTACATCATTCCATTCCCTCTCTCAATAAATGTATTTCACATTTGTATATTATACGTACAAGTCTGTATACTTTCAATGAAAATTATACTTTTTGAGTTTTGGATGAAACTAAAGTTAAACTAGTTCCTCTGTTTCAACGGATTATAATGAGATTAACTCAGAGGATGTAGATTTAATCATGGTTAACCATGTGCAAGTGAGTGTTGAAATTTCAGCTAAGCCTCCTGTTTCCTATACACCGGTTGTGGTCGCAGTGGGCGTTGGAGTAAAGGTGTACGGATTTGTTCTGTTAAAAGCTGGGCACTTATACGTAAATTGAAAGGGGAATATAATATGAAAAGTAAAAATTTTAATAGGCAAATTGTAAGCGCATTCATTTCGCTTGCTCTACTTTTGGGAATATTCATAGATCAACGAAATCTCGTTCATGCCGCGGATTATACGGCCACCATAAATATAGATACGAATGTTGAATCGAGCTTAAGTGAAAACTTCGGGGGATATAATGGGGATTTTCAAACTTATGGCATCCTATACACCGATCAAACGGCCATCGATTTGGCAAAAGGATTGAATAGCCGTGTGTTTCGATTTCCCTCCGGAACGGATAGTGACTATTTCGACATTAGGAGAGGGGATGACGATGACGAATGGGTATCGCAATTTTTCGGAAAAATGCCTACATTCCATGCTGCCGTTAACGACGGGCAAATCTTGAGAGCCAAGCCTAACAAACAAGAACTTCAGGATTGGAAATATTTTCTGGATCAAGTGCAAGGAGAAACCATGATTATTATCAATGGATTCACCGATACGCCAGAAACAGCAATGGCGATTGCGAAATATTGCAAGGATAATCATATTAAGGTTAGCGCCTACGAGTTGAGCAACGAAGCTTTTTTATTCAGTAAATTTTTTCCGACTGCAACGGATTATGCGGATAAAATGAAACCGTATTATGATGCCATCAAATCGGTAGATTCGAAAGCACAGATTAACGTCATGTTTTCTCAAGGCGAAAAACCCGAATGGGATAAAGAGCTGGCTGCTTATCCGAATAAATATTGGGACGGCGTATCCTACCATTTTTATCGGGGCGGCGATCGGTATTCAACGTTCGACCAAGCGCGCAAAGACTTGAATTCCGCCTTGGCAGAGCGTACCAATTCGTATATCGATTCCTATTACCTTGCCAAAGGAAGACCTGATATGCCTGTAACGATAAGCGAGTTTAATACGACTCCTTCAACAATGACGAGTTTGTCCACATCGGGGATGATAAAAACGCTGTATAATGGCATATTCGCCGCTGAATATTCGACCAGATTGTCGAGCCATCCCAATGTGAAACGTGTACTTCTTCATGCGATGATGCAGTTTGGCACCCAACCCACCAATAACTATGCTGTCGCAATGCGAGATGCTTATGAAAAAAAGACGACATTAGATACAACGGGTTACGATTTCGGCATTTATAAAAGCGGTGCCGCTTTAGGTTTGCAAATCGCCTATGAAGCCATCAATAACAGTTCCCACTTATGGAAAACAACGACTTCGGGAGGGGCAGAGGTTAACAAGTATTCGGGAAGTAATATACCTGCTTTATATTCGCAGGCATACAAGGGGGAAAACAATAAAAATTATGTCGTGATCACAAACAAATCGGACAGTACTCACACCGCAACAATCAACATGAATGGAGTACCGGTAACATCCAATATGACGAAAACGTATATTTCATCTACAGACCCAGAATTAAAAAATACACTGGCAAATCCTAATGCTATTGCTATTCAAACGGAAGGCACACTCAATCCGGTAACGATTCCTCCATACAGCGTGATGAGAGTAGAATGGGATGGTTCCGGAGGACAACTACCCCAGCCTACTCGTATTGTTCAATCTATTGTCGGTAATAATCAGGTGGAGCTAACTTGGCTTGATTCGCTGCTTGCATCAGGATATGTCGTGAAGTATGGGACGACACATGGCGTTTATACAAATACGATAGACGCAGGCCAGTCAAAGAACTATACGGTGACGGGCTTATCCAACGGGATAACCTATTACTTTGCGATAAGCGCTAAGAATAATACAGGTTCAAGCACTAATTCGAATGAAGTCGCTGCCAAGCTTGTAAAGCCAAGCGCACCAATGCTGGAAAGCCCGAAAGCAAAGGAAGGTTCCGTCGTACTTCATTGGAATAGTTCAACCAACGCTTCCGGGTATTATGTGAAGGTTAGAACAGGATCCGGCAACAATACAACGGTTAAAGACGTTGGCAATTCTATAGGCTACGAAGTGACCGGATTAACCAATGATACAGCCTATTATTTTACGGTATCTGCGTATAACGGTATGGGAGAAGGCTTAAACTCCAGCGAATACAGCGCTGTTCCTAGGGGGGATATGCCCTATTCTCCTCACACAGTTCGAGCTTTCGCAACCGGAACGGGAGTCGATTTAAGTTGGAGCCCCTCGTATTCAGAGCAATTTTATGAAAACTTTGAACTTGGAGACGGTTTATGGACCGTAATAAACGGTGAATGGGCGATTGTTCATAGTACGGAAGGTGGTCTTGGCAGTACCAACGTGTACCGAAGCAGTAATTCTTCTGGTTATGGAATGAGCGTTGCTGGAGACAGCACTTGGAAAGACTATGTTGTTGAAGTTGGAATCGTAGCTCCCGGTTCCGTTACGGGTAACTATGGCGTGGCCGCAAGATATGTGGACAACAATAATTACTATTATGCTTATTATGATTCTCAAGAGAAGAAGTATAAAATTGTTAAGCGCTTTCAAGGGGCAGAAGCGGTTTTGGCTTCATCTGAACCCATAGCGGACCCTTATTTTATTCTTGGAGCAAATACGAGTAATAAATTCAGGCTTGAGGTATCGGGCGATAGGTTGACCCTATATAGGGACGCAAATGTAATAGCTTCAGTGACGGATGGGAGTCATCCGATTCTTTCGGGAAAAATAGGTCTTTACACGAACAACCAGCAAGCTGATTTCGACCGTGTGTCCGTGAGATTGGATAATGCGACTGGTTATGCTATCAAAAGAAGTACGAGTCTAAAAGGCGTTTATACGACTGTAGCGTCAGGAGTAACAGGAAGTACCTACAAAGACACCAGCGCAAATCCGGCACTCCATAATTATTATGTGATTTCAGCGTTAAATGAAAGTGGAGAGAGCACCTATACTTCTCCACTATCGATTGCTTATCCAATAGAACCGTTAATCAATATCGCGCCAAGCGCTATATTATCGGTTGATTCCACTAATGGTTCGTTCAGTGCGAATAAAGCGGTAGATGGCATTAAAAATGACAACGCCAGCAGATGGCTTTCTTTAAGCGGAGAGCCGCATTATTTTCAGATGGAATGGCAGGCGGACAAATTGATCAGTAGTATTCAAGTTTGGAGCGGGCTAATCGGAGGATACGGGTTCCAAATTAAAGATTATACGATTCAGTACTGGGACGGAGAAAAGTGGAAGACGGCGACTGCCGTTACCGATAATAAAAATGACGCGAATGTTCGTTCCTACAATATATTGGAATTGGATAATTCCATTATTACCAAAAAATTAAGAATGAACATAACGAAAGCCTCTAGCGCAGCCGGTTATACGGACGCCAGATTGTTAGAAATCGAAGTATTCGGTACAGATCGATATAAAAATATTGCGCCGAGCGCTGTATTAGCTGTTGATTCGACGAACGGTTTATTCAGTGCAAATAAGGCAGTAGATGGAATAAAAAATGACAATAGCAGCAGATGGCTTTCTTTAAGCGGCGAACCGCACTACTTTCAGATGGATTGGCCGGAGGATAAGTTAATTAAGGGCATCAACGTCTGGAGCGGGCTGATCGGGGGCAACGGATTTCAAATCAAAGACTATACGATGGAGTATTGGGATGGGGCCAATTGGACAACCGCAGCGACTGTAACCAATAACACCTATGATGCCAACGGTGGTTTGTACAATTCTCTGAAGTGGAGTACTCCCATTTCCACCAAGAAAATAAAAATGAACATAACGAAAGCCTCTGGCGTAGCGGGTTATACGGACGCTAGATTGTTGGAAATTGAAGTGATTGGCGCAGATTTACCTACTGCGACAGCGAATTTATCTCCTTCACAGCCGGATGGACAAAATGGGCGATACATGAGTCCGGTAACGGTTACATTGTCTGCTCCGCAAACATTATGGGGGGTTACACAGTCTGTATATAGTCTGGATAGTGGGAAAACGTGGCTGGCATACGCAGGGCCGATCACGTTTGAGCAGGATGGCTCAACCAATATGAGCTTCAGATCGATAGATCATGAAGGCAATTCAGGGAGCATTCAGACGGTTTCATTCATCATCGAAAGGAATGCCTTGGCACCTGTGACGATGGCCGCATTGTCGGGTACTCCAAATAGCGAGGGCTGGTTTAAAGAAGATGTGACGGTTACCTTGACGGCTGTGAATGAATCAGCGGGTGCGGTGGGGACCGAATACAGTATCAATGGTGGGACTGCTGCTGCTTACGTGGCACCCATTGTCATTCGAAACGAAGGCACGAGTACGATCGGATATTTCTCTACAAATGCCGCGGGGAATGTGGAAGCGGCGAAATCGTTGCAAGTGAAATTAGATAAAACAGCACCCGTTGCTGTGTTGACGGAGTCCGGTCACGCAGTGGCAAATGTAACAGATGCGGATACGCTGAGATTTGATTTGAACAGTACAGATTCACACTCAGGTGTGGCAACGCAGACGTTGACTTTGGATGGCGCTGTGATTAACAGCGGTCAAACGATTGCTGCGGGAAGTCTAGCGCTAGGAGCACATACGGTGCAATACAGTGTAGTGGATGCAGCGGGCAATTTGGTGCAATCGACACATACATTCAACGTGAATGCGAACGTTACGTTCAGTCAAGCTACCCTTGCAGCTGACGTTGTATCGCTGAAGCTGGGTGAAACGACAGCTACTCACCTAACTGCGACATTAAGCAACGGAACGCCAGCTGATCTCAGTGGTGCAGTAGTTGCCTACAACACAAGCAATGGAGCGGTGGTTACTGTAGATGCACAAGGCAAAGTTAGCGCTTTGGCAGAAGGTACTGCGCAAATTACAGCTGCCGTCACCTTAGATGGAAAAACAGTACAAACCAATGCTGTGACTATTACAGTTGTGAAGCCGTTATCAGTTGGGGCACCTGGTAAACCTGTTTTGTCAGATAATAGCGGTCAGGCAACTGGATTAAAAGATGGTAACTATACCGTCACAATGAACATGTGGTGGGGGAATAACGGCTCCGTGTACAAGCTTTACGAAAATGGCACACTCATTAGTACGCAAACATTGACAGACGCGTCTCCAGCAGCGCAAGTGGCTAAAGTAGATGCGAAAGGTAAAGCGAACGGCACTTACACCTATACGAGTGAACTTATTAATTCCTTCGGAACAACAGCTAGCAGCCCACTTGTGGTCAAGGTTACAGACGCATCGCCAGGT
>NZ_WHOC01000026.1:0-3367 GCF_013141785.1 Paenibacillus germinis | reverse complement strand
CGTTTCCTCTAGACTTCGCACCAATCACGAGAAGAAGTGTTTGTAGACAAATTAGTTTTGAAGTGCAAGAACCAGCAAATTCAAGGGTTTGCTGGTTTTTTTCGAGAAAAATAAATTACAAATAAAGTTTTGAAGTGCTAGCATTGATCAAAAAAGCTGAATTACAAATATGTTTTGTAGAGTAAAGGGCTGGGATTGCCAGCCCCTTCTCATCAAACCGTAACGTGCGTAGAGTAGGCATCCAGCGAGTTACTATCTAAAGACAGCACTTTTCCAAATCCCCCTCCCAGAACGGAGCATGCGAGTTTCCAACGCACCCCGCTCGCCAGTGATTAACCGTCAGTCGACATCAGCTTTTGTTACTTTCTTACCGTCATATTTACCTGAGTGTATGTTTGCGTGGCATTCACGACATACGGCCAGCGTCTTTCTTCTCATCGCAACCATACGTTTTATCCATTGTGGCTTTTCTCTTCTACCGTTTTGACTTAAGTCTTTTAGTTTTTTTACATGATGCATTTCGATGTTTCCCTTGGACTCACATAGTTCGCATGTGTCTCTTAACAGGCGATCAACTAACTGACTCTAGGCAAGCAGGTAGTATTGAGCAAATCCCCGAAACTCGGATTGGTACTGTGCAATGATGTCATAATCCGTATTAATCGTCCGTTCTTTGCGACGGGTGGGTTTGCCACTTTTTGTATACTGTTTCGCCTTGCTTTTCAACTTCTCTTCTGGCAATCGTAAACCAATTACCCCATTGATACTACGCTGTCCCCTTTTGTCGTACTTGGTATCATTGTGCAGGACGTGGATGTCGTACCCAAGAAATCGAGCTTTTTCCGTCTTTGCATGTGTAATCAAGGTCTTTTCTGTACTTAAGGTAAGCCGTAGTTCCTTTTCCAAAACCGACTTAACCCGTTCCTTGATTACCACCGCCTCTTGTTTAGAACCGGAAACCCCGACCAACCAATTATCCGCATAGCGGATGTAGTACAGTCTTTTGAAGTTCGGGTCATTGACCTCTTTGGACGGCATCGATTGAAGTTGTTTCCGGAGTATTTTCACCGTTTCCCAGTCCTGATGTCGGGTGTATTTCACAATCTGTTTATACAGTGCCTTATACGTCGGGTTTTCAGCTCTTTTGGCGCCACGGTTAAATTCAGGTATAATTTTCTTTTCCATGAACTGATCCAGCTTATTCATGTATACGTTGGATAATAACGGACTTAAAATTCCGCCTTGCGGCTACTCTTTTCCAGCCGTCTTTCACCCGAATCGATTCAAGGGCAGTTTGACAGCCATGAGATGCGCGGAAGCCGTGTGATTTATCACTGAATTGAGGGTCAAAATAAGCGTCTAAAATGAGCCGAATAACTTCCTGCAAGAGTTTGTCTGAACATGTTGGCAGTCCTAGGGGTCTTCGTTTCTTGCTGTCCTTTTTCTGAATGCATTCCCGTCTGACGGGGCTGAAGCGATATGTTTCGCTTTTCAGCTGATGTATGATCTGATCGATCTTGGTTACGGACATCCCGTCTACAGTTTCATTCGTCACGCCTTTGGTCATCGCACCGTCATTCGCATAAATATTTTGATATGCAATAAGATATAGATTCCGATTGTAAAGTGCACGGTAGATTCGATAAAGCGGTAATTTTCGCTTGCCTCTGTCGCTGATGATATCCAAACCTTTTACGGCGTTCTGCATTCCGCATACATCCAAGACCCGATATCCTAACCACCTGTCTTCCTTTTCCTGATCTCCCCCGTACTTGGTTACCCTTTCGGAGGTACAAACGATCCAACGGCACATATTAAGGTCCGCCTGTGCAGCCGTCATTACAACCGCCACTTTGGATATTATGAAGACTCCGTTACCATGGGGGTCTCCCCCTTTAGGCAATCCCATGTTTTGCGCGAAACAAACGTGTAGCTTAACTTAGGTCCCCGATTTATTACCTTACTTGAACACATTGTTCAATGTCTTATGACCTTGGGTTTCCTCGGACAAAACCTCATCCCGAGTATGTCATAAAGTGGAGAGTATGTAGATTGTGTATCCCCAGATGTGCGGTTCCATCACTGGTAATTAGGATTCAGGCAGTCTAGCTTTAACCTTATTAAGCAGAACTTGCGCGGCACGTCTCTACACAATCTTCAATTCGCCCACGCTTTCCCACTATGCTTTTGTCCCCTCTTCCTTTCGGATTCAGGTAAAGCGGCTGTTCTTGAAGTGTCTCCAAGGACTCCAGTCCGGTTTCCGGACAATTCATTTCGCACCTGACATGGCGCACGGTTTTCCCGCATACGGCTTTCCGACGTTCTTCACCTTGGACAGTACGGCAAGCCCCAAAGTGAAGCGGTTTTCAGTCCTCGAGGCCCCCCACCTAGATTAGAGAGGCCACTGAAAAACTTATGCTTTTTAGTTAGACTTGGTGTTTAGCGAAAAAATGCGACACTTACCCCAAATTTTTCGGGTGGGTGAATGAGCTTTACTCTTTCGCCATGATGCGTCCAATATACAGAAAAAGGTACAGCTCTCTGAAAATAATGAGAGAGTCTGTACCTTTACATGACAATGGACTTTTTCAGTGCCACCTAGATTAGATCTTGATATTTCTTACAGTTGAAGATCAAGGTTGAGGCATATGTTTAACATTCTAAGAATCATAGTTACCGACTGCTCACGAGTAGCATAGGAGTTCGGGTAAAACTTACCATCGCCCTCACCTCTAACGATATCTGCGTTAGCCAATTGTTCGATATACTGACGTGCCCAGCTACTGGACGTATCTGAGAAATGCATGTCTCCAGTTACCTTACCCACAACAATCACACGCGCCAGGATTACTGTAATTTCAGCACGGGATATCGGCTGGTCAGGCTTGAATGATCCGTCACCCATACCTTCAATGACGCCAGCAGCTCTTAGAGCACCAATTGCCGATTCGGCCCAGTGACCGTTCGTGTCGGAGAAGGTTCCACCTGAATTGCTCGTCGTGTCGAGATGTAGAGCTTTCACCATCATCGTAACAAACTCGGCGCGAGTAACATTAGTACTTCCGTGGAAGTTTCCGTCAGGACTTCCTTGGACAATATCAAGTTGCTGAGCGAGTTGAACCGCTTTGGAACTCCAGCTGTTAGCCGGGACATCCGGGAACGGCTTAGGAGCAGTCAAATGAAGAGCAGCTTGATCCGCTTCTTTAACCTTTTGAACATCGGTGATTTTATCGTTGAGAACAGGTTTATCAGATGTAGGCGTAACTACCGGAGGAGGAGTCTGCGGTGTCCCATTATCGCTTCCATTGCCACCACTGCTGCCGCTACCGTCGCCAGCACTTGACGTTGCTCTCGTTACCGTCACGGT
>NZ_WHOC01000200.1:0-23329 GCF_013141785.1 Paenibacillus germinis | reverse complement strand
ATGTAAATCATCCCTATTCAACCAAATAGAAGTCTTTTAAGGCTCCTATTATCGCTATTTTCCATTGAAGCTACTGATTAGCAGTCTCTAAGGACTCTTATTTCTGATAAATCCCATCTTTTTATATAATATTGCTGAAATAAGAGTCTCTAGAGGCTTCTATTACAGCAAATCTAGGCAAAAACAGAAAATAGCAGTCTTTAAAGACTCTTATTTGCCGGAACCCGAATCCTTTCACCAGGAAGACGGACTTCCCATGTTTCTGACGAAAGGGTTCTGGGGGTTGGGGCTCCCCCACCCTCGACACCCTCACTACAAAGCGTTCACAACCACCTTGTGTTTACCGCTCACAATGATACCGTGCGGGAGCGCCGGAAGACGGTTCACATCGAGTTCCGTACGCTCGCCATCCTCAATCTTATATACGGTCATGTAAAGCTTCTCAACATGACTGATCACTCGAATCGATTTCAGCAACGCATAGAAAACGGAAGGGTGGATTTGTTGACCAATTTGCCAGCCTTTGCCGTCGAAATTGCCGGTTAACGGATCTAGGAATCTGTTCAACTTCTCCAACGCCTGAATTTCGGTAGCAACTACAGCGTCCATTCCCTCAACAGCAACGATCGCCGAAATGGAAATTTCCATATAGACCGGCTCAATCACTTGAAGCCGTTCCGGGAAAGCAACAAGGCTGGAAGCCCGCTGTAGAATATACCTCTCAACCTGCTTCTTCAGTTCTGGAAACGCGGAGCTTCCCTTCTGCCCTTCTTTTGGCAGTACCACTAAAGTCATAGCCCCGATTTCTTTGTGCATATAGGCGTTCCGATTCGGGATGCATGTGACTTTTGCAATGTTCGGATATGCCTCACGCGCAAGCCACTCGTAGTCTTTGGACGATACAGCCCGATCACGATGCTTCAGCATTTCTGGTCCGCGCTGCAAGGCCGACTCTAGCTTTTCAGCTTGGCAGCCGCCTGACGCTGGTTCTGGGTTATAAACCTCACCGACAAACGCAATAGAGTCCTGCATCTGGTTAATTTGCCGAGCCCCTACGTTTCCGATTTGTCCGGACGTTACTTGGTATGTTACCTTCAGCTGCTCCAGCCCACCCTTTGGCGGACGCATGCCATGGATACCGTCACCTACACGAATACGACCAAACGTACGATCGATCATATAATGACGATCCCGATTGCCGGAATCTGCCATTTGGCGAACCGCTGTCCAACGGACCCAAAGTTGAAGTAAGTTCCCCTCGGAATCACGAGTAACCTCCATAAGAGGAGTCCCTACACGTTCGTACTCAGCGATTTCCTCTTCTGTCACAAACTCCGTCTCATCCACCCATACCTCTTCGGAGACAATCCCGCTTCTGCTGAGCTGGTATTCCGTTTCTTCCAGCCCTTTGGAATCGGGGATTTCCCCGATAATCGTCTCCTGCTGAAGCACTTGAACTGTATTCATATACATGCCCTGAATTGTGGGGATTTGTACCCGACCGGAACTATCATCATATTTATCATCACGATTAACAGCACGAATCCAGTAGCCCTCTTTACCAAACAACGACGCTCCTGCAAAATCAGATGGACCTACGAATTGCACGGTACCGCTCTGGGTCAAACCGTTCGTATCATCAATAACCTTGAGCGCTGCCCATTCGGGATGGCTTCCCGGCATCAAACCAGCTCGCAAATACTCCCATTCGAGTAATGGCATGTCCTGCTCCGAGAAACGCTGCTGTTTCACCGAAACGAACATCGATATCGGACCTTTTACAGGCGGTGTATCAAAAGAAAGATGCAAGGCAGGATGACTGCCCTCCAAAGGTTGAAATGGCTCAAATCCGCCCTCCAACTGACGGCTATGCCGAGTCCGATCCTCAAACACCGTATTATTCAGCGCTAAACAACGTTCGGCTGGGTATAGTCGATCATCATACTTATAGGTTAGAGACACATCATCCACCCAAGGTGAAAGATAGATCGCTTGTGCCACATACGCATTCTCGATATGTAAAATTCGTGCTCTGATCCAGCAGTTTTCATTGCCGTTCACATAAGTCGCTTCAAGATCAGATGGACAGCGGAAGTGAATTTCTTTGCGTACCTTCTGCTCCTGCGGATAATAAAACAGCTTCTCTGCTTCTTTTCCCACATCCAGCCGTAACCAAGTTGCCCCATTCCAATACTCCCAAGCAACCTCCAGAACGGTGACGTGAGTTACTGGCGGCTTATCGAACTTGGATTTTTTCATCACCATTTTCCAATCGACTTGCTCCGTCAGCTCCGGCTGAAACCGATTCTGAATGGCTTGCAGCCCAAAGCTCAGCTTAATATCGCCGTCTTTTTTCGTAAAAACTTCCTGACTCCCGATGTAAAAAGAACCATAAAGCGCAAACTGATCACCAAACGGATAAAACCCCGATGGGTCCGCACCAATATCATTGTAAAACATCTGATCAGGCCGAACGCCACCTGTTTCCAGTGTATCGACATAATCCGTTTTAAATGAAATGTGGTCCATGGACAGCCTGCTGTCTGCCAGCGTTTTACCACCGCTTATGAGCGGCTTTAAACGGCATTGTATCCAGCGTCCGGATGCCCCGTTCACTTCTCGCAGAGCAATCTCACCGGCCACCGCTTTCAATAGAGTAACCCGATTCCCCTTAGCCTCTACGTGGTCAAAAGCCTTCCAACCTTCCTCTGTGGCGTACAGCCACTCGGTTAGCTCGGGGTCCGCCAGTTGGCTGGACATCGAAAGTTCGTCAAAACGCCGCTTCGAGTTACGGAACTCGATTTCGATACGTGCCGTATTATACACGGTGAAAAGAGAGCTGTGCTCCAAATAAATGGCATGCTCCTGCAAATTGTCGCCATCCTGCAAACGGAAAAGCGCCGTCGGGGCCGCCTGTCCATGCCGTGATGCCGTGACGAACTCATCAGAAATGCGAATGATCATATCCTGTTTGCGGCTCGTCATGTATACATCTGTAAGTAACGCGGGCGTCAATGAGCTACTCCGTGCTGTCTCATACAGAATGCTGCCTTCTTCTGCTGCAGCGGCAACTTGTGTGCCTGCCGAGATGAACACGGACTCCTTCGTACCCTCGTTCAGCGCAAACGTCAAGTAACTTCGGGCAGGACGTGCCGGAAGCAGCGTCACATCGAACATGTTGAGAAACGATATCAAATTTTTCGTAGGCACACGGTTCAATCGTTTGATATTGTCATGAAACATATCAGCAAACATCAAGAACAGCGCGGAACCCGGGTCAGGATTTTCTGGCGTAAACCGCCACTCGGGCGTGTAGTATGGCGCCATTTCCTTCATTTGCGCGATCAAATCAGGTAAATCTCTCGAATCAATTTTGGGAGGTTGCACAGCTCCACCTCCTCTCTGTACGTGTCGTCATCGCTTCCGCAGCCAGCCTCTCTCTATTTCGATCCTTCAAATAAATAAAATGGATAGACTTGGTTAAATAAGTTATTGGTCGTACGTACCAAATAGGAAATATGAATCATCACCTTTGCAGGGTCATCTGCTTCTGGAATGGCTTGTACATCGACTTCGTGAACCCTAGGTTCCCAGTTCCGAATGGCTTCCTCAATATTACTTTGAAGCAAATGAAGCGTTGTATCATCCGTTAATCCGAAAATAAATTCCTGAACACCGCAACCAAAGCTCGGGCGCATAACCCGCTCCCCTTGTGTGGTCCCCAGAATAACGCGGATTGCTTCGGCGATGTCTTCCTCATACTCAGACATTCGGATTCGCCCTGTTGCAGGATCGACCTGAATGGGGAATTTCCAGCCTCGTCCCAAAAATGCTTCCGACACCTCGTCACACTCCTCTCGTTAATTGATTTTGACCATACTGCCTTTAATATTAATGATACCGTCGGACTTCAGATCCAGTGTGGCCCCGGCCTTCAGAGCCATCGTAGCTGAAGCTTCTATGCTAATTTGGGTGGATTTGATTTTGATTTCCTTCGTGCTTTCGATGCTGACCTCGCCTTTGGCGTTTAAGGTGATCTTCGAGGTTTGGCTCACAACCGAAATTTCATTCGCTGAGCCGCCCTTGATCGTAATCTTGTTATTTCCGCTTGAATCCGCGATCGAAATACTCTCATCCTTATCCTTCAATTCAATAATTTCGCCTTTTTTCGTCTTAATCGTGATGCTCTCGTCACCACTTTTATCGTTGAAAGAAAGCTCATGACCGGAGCGTGATTTAATCATGCGCAAATCATTTTTATCCGCGGGCGCAGGCGGCTTATTCTTCGGATTCCACAGCATGCCAATGACGAAAGGCATTCGCAGCTCTCCCAGATGAAAAGCGACTAAGACTTCATCCCCTACCTCCGGTATAAAAAGACTGCCCATTTCCTTACCGCCCATTAACGTCGCGATGCGGCACCAATCCGTTTCGGTCTCTGTTTCCTGCATGGGAAGCTTGAGCTTTACTCGCCCCATTTTATCAGGATCGGTATTATTTGTTACAATGGCAACCATGACGCCGCCTAATTTCTGACTGGCAAAATCGGACACGCCACCTATCGTAATATCGGGAGTTTTGAACATTAGACTGCATTTCCTCCCAACTGAAACCGAGTTGTATAGCCTTCGTCGTCATAAATGTGTGTTGCTCCAGTAATATAGTAAGTCTGGTCGAACGATTTCCCAACACCACTTAGTTTGATATACCGCCCTGCGCGAATCTCAGGAATCCCAATACATTCCCCGTTACCGCTTATCAGCTTCATCGCTCGGCGATTTAGGATCGCATTCGCGTAGCTTTTCGCTTCTTCCACGGAGGTCACATTCGTATACATATGCTCGACGAAATCACCTTTAGATGCCAAGATATCCTTGCCCGTCTTGCTATTCGAACCCAGCTTCGTAATGCTAGCCGATTTACCTTCGATCACTTTCAGTTCTTTATTATCCCAGGCTCTTACGGTTACACCCGTAATTTGCTCGGCTAAATTCATATCAATCATTAAACTACGGAGGGTTTTCCCCATTTCAAGTGTCATCAATGCGGTCATCGCTGTGAGCGGCTTACGGAAATATAAGTTCTTCCCCACAACAAAGAAATCATAGTTAACCAAATTAGCTAAATTTTGAATAAAGTGATAGTCATTAATCTGACTCTGAGAAAGCGCAGGAAATTCCGTCGTCGTTGCATCTATATGTGTTTTGAAGCCATACGTCTTGGCGATTTCCTCAACAACATCACTATATTTCTTCTTATTCCACGAGCGAGATTTGGTCCCTTTCATCATGAGATAAGAAATGTCCATCCCCCGCACGACGAGGCCAGGAGCACCCTCTTCGGGGAAATCAACAACAACGGATGTAATCTGTCCCGAAAATACAGCGGTCATTTTGTCTACATAACCTAAACTGATCTCAATGGCTTTGCCTAAAGAGAACGTAGACAGCCACTGGAACTCATTATTCGTAATATCGTACGCATTCGCAATACGAAACGAAAAGGAGTCTGCGGTTCCATCGATGGACGTCTCAACACGAAGAATATCAATGGCAATCGTGTCCGATATTTTCGTTCCATCTACGCTGATTAAATAGGAAGGCGCATAAAAATCTTTGTACTTTTTGGCTAAATCGTCATAGGGAAAAGAGCTCGTTTCTAATTCTAAGGCCATCGGCTTAATCCAGCCTCGGAACTGAAATGCGGCGTCCCGTGGCAACTTTCATTGGATTATCGATCTGGTTGGCTTTGGCGATTTCCCGCCATAAGGTTGGATCCTCGTATTCCGTTGCAGCAATCATCCAAAGCTGTTCCCCTTGATTCAGCATCTTCAGCTTCGTTCGATCGGACGAATGGCGGGGTATCTGCTTAAGCTGGTCTTTCTTGCTTAGTGTGGATTTAAAAGTCACTTTCAGCTTGGCACGAACCGGAACTCCGGTTTCCAGAAACATCGTGAAGTGCTGATTAACCGCTACAACTACCCCCTTGAAGTCTAGAGAACCCCAAACAAATCGGCAAAGCGGTGGTGCATGGATCTCCTTCTCGACATCCAAGAGACCTGAGATTTTCTTCGTAAGCAGACGAACGTCCGTCCCTTTTTCGTAGGTGTCAAAGTAAAAATCCATGGACAGCGTCGTTGTTCCTCCGCTCACGAATTGAGCGATGGGCATGGACAGACCCGGTACTGTTTTCCAAGAGTAGCTGTTATTCGTGTCTAGGGTATACTCACCCGGATTAAACATCACTTGTACATTTTCTGTTTTGCTTCCCTTATGAACGATAATCATTGCTTTCTTGAGTGCCATAGGTGTCTGTCCTTTCTGCTTTTATCTATACTTAACGTTATTAACGATTTATGAGGAAATAAACGGCTACGTCGTCCTCTTAGGACGAGCGCGCGTTTATCAAGAAATATAGCCGACTTATCATGTGAAACATATAAATTCTTTTATTTTGAAAATAATTAGATGCCTCGACGCTGCCGCTCGAACTTCATCTTTTTCTCAATTTCGCGGTAAACTTTGTCCGCGATTTTGGCTATGTCCAGCTGCGGAAGCTGTTTCATCAGCTCCTGCAGCTGCTCCGCACTTAGCTCCGGCGCCGCCTGAGGAACCGGCGCTGCTGGGGTTGGAGCTTCGTCTGCGCTTGCTTTGGTACGCAGCCAGTCCATCTCCAGCGGTGCTTCTGCTAGCGCGCTGCTGATCTCTGTGGCTGGAGTTTGCTTGTGCTCCAGCGTGGGTTGCGGTTGTTGCGAGGCTAAGAATTCTTGCCTCGCGGTTGGCGTGCTGATGATCATCGGCACGCTTTGGTTTGGTTGGCCGGCGTTATGCACGCCGCCGGCTAGCGTTTGCCGCTGCACCTGCGTGGGCAGCGGCTTGATGGCAGCAGCCAAGCTTGCGCTGCTGCTGTGGGTCATACTGGCGCTGCGCTGTGCGCCAGCTGTAGTTGCTGCGGCGGCGCTGCCGATGGCAGCCGCCTGGGTGAGACCCGCAGGAGCAGCGCGAAGCGCTCCTGCGCTGCTCGCCAGCAGCGGCATGACACGCGGTGTCATGCTCACGGGCTGGCGAGCTATCGGCGCATGCGCAGCACGCGCGCCGACGGCACTACCAGCTGCCAGCGAAGCGGCAGCTGGCTCAACCCCCTGAGCGCGCTCCTCTTCCAGCGCGCTCACTCTAGCCCGAATGGTTCGTTCCGCTGAATCTGACTGGAAGCCGCCAGCTTCCACTCGATTCTCCGAACCAATCCCTGCCTGCAGCTCGCGCTCGCTGTCATCGACAATGACTTGTCTCTGAACATGCTCGACTTGCGCCCTGCGCCAAACTGCTCGGCCGGTCTGACTTGTCGTTTGCCCAGCAACTCCTTCGCCTGCTGCTCGGTAATCCATCGTTTGACTGGTTCTTCTTGCACCTGTGCGAATATCCGCTGTTCGACCGTCTTCTCCTGAGCTTATTCGACTTGTCATCTGTCGGGTCATAGCTTCACCCGTCCCAGTTTGAGTCATCAGTTGTCTAGCCCCGCCAAACTCTGGTCGAATTGTCTTCATTACCTCGGTATCGATCTTTCTTTGTATCGCTGCTTGCTGTTCTCTTACTCGATCGATTCCCGTCGGCCCGCCTGTTCTTCTTACCATGTCCATAGGTGACCGGCTTATAGTTCCTTTAACAAGTTCCAGCGAACTCTTGCTTGTTATTTCATTTCTTGTTATTTCATCACTTGTTCTGTCTTTGCTTACTGTGTTACTGCTTACTCTACCCATTGCTCTGTTACTTGACTTTTCACTGGCACTTTCTCGAACGGTTTCCTTTACTGCTTCAATATTCGTTCCAGTCTCACCTATCGGCCCTTTTTCAGCTTGCCTCCAAATGGCACGAACGGAAGCAGGCTCAATTAGCTCAGTATTACGGGAGAAGCTGCGCTGTAATCCTATTTGATCTGCATCCACTGTAAGACTAGGACCAATCTTCTTCAAACTGTTTTCAACTACTTTTGTAGCTATCTCAGAAGCTAAACTTTGGGAGGAGGGGAAGTCACCACGTGGCTTCGTCCCTAATCTGTCTTCGTTCGTCCTTGAACGTTGTTGTCTGCCCTCTTCTTCCAACAGTCTTGAACCTGCTGACTCAACAGGAGTACGAAAAATCCGTCGAGCCTCCGGCTTAGGAGAACCAGCTCTAGCTTGTAGGCTAGTTTGAAAACCATCAAGTCGATACTCAGAACCAGCGTTCCTTTTAGCTTCTTCTGCCAAATTCAGGCTTGTTCCTATTTTCTTGACACTGGATTCGGCCATTTTTGTAGCTAGTTCAGTAGCTAAGGATGGAGTTGAACGTATGCTTCGCATAGAAGTTGATTTTTCTTCCTCTTGTGCCGCATATTGTTGCTCGCTTCGCTCACTATTTACTTCGGTCCCTGCCAGCTTGCGAAATACACGCCCAACTTCTTGCAGCTGTACACGCGAGCTGGCTTGCAAGCTAGCTCGATATCCCTCAAGCGTTGGGAAATTCCGACCCATTTGCATGCTTGTTTCATCTTGCTCTTCAGGTTTCAAAGCCGTTCGGAGAACACGCTGTGAATCTTGTAAAAAAGAACTAGCTTGCAGACTGGCCAGATACCCCTCACGAGGACTTCCTGGTTGGAGTGTCACTCTATTGGCGCTAGAATTGGAAGATAGTTGTGTACTACCCGCTTTCCTTTGCGCTTTCGCAGCTGCTTTTGTATACCTATTTGGTTGTAGTGGCACTGCCTCAGAGTGTGACTGCATCATCGATTCCATATTTGGATTCGCAGCCGATCTCGCGATGGCTAGGGAATTATCAGCGTTATTATGTACGATATTCTCCCTCCGCATAATCCGCGGAATGTGAGTAGTCATTGTTAGGTGCTCGGAGATCACCTGTAATTTATTTTGTGGAACTTTATGTATACTCCCAACAAATGAATCATTAGAAGAGTTTTGTCTTTGTTTTTGTCGTTGGACCAGCTGCTTTAGCAATTTCTCGTTGCTTTGAATTTTCACAACAGATTCTAGTCCATTGTCCATCACACTTGCTTTCCTATGTATCTGTGAAGGATATGCAGCCTCTACAAATCGAGATGCTTCAATACCTTGCTCAGTCACTTGTCTAGTAACGAGCTTAGTAAGGCGTTCCGTCATGGAAGAGCCTTGATTTCTCTTGTTAGCTTCACGCGTGCTTGAACGAGTTTCCACATTTTCATTTGAGATAGCTTCCGAAATGGGCTGCTGTTCATTCCCCATCTCAAGCTTTTGACCAGCAGAAGAGTTTGTCTCTAGCTGCACTGATAGGCGTGTATGTTCATCTTGCTGCAATTGATTCAGTACTTGATCCTGGTTTCGATTTTGATTCGGTACCTGATCCTGTACCTGATCCGGTACTTGATTCTCTACTTGATTCTGTTCTTGCTCCTGAGCACGATTTTGCACCTGATTCTGTACTTGAATCTGCTCTTTCTCTTGGGCTCGATCCCACTCCTGCGTTTTTCCCAGCTCTTGCCCTCGTAATCGTTCTTGCAGCTGTTCTTGTTCTCGCTTTTGTATAATTTCTTCAACTTGTTCCTGCACTCGATCTTGCCTTTGCTCTTTACCCTGATCTCGCTCCTGTGACCTTTCTTGCACTCGATCTTCTACTAACAATTGTTCTTGTAATCTTTCTTGCCCTTGCTCGCTACCCTGATCCGGCTCCTGCGATCTTTCCTGCGTATGCACTTGCACTCTTTCCTGCTCTAGCTCACGAATTCGCTCTACTAGTTCCTCTTGCTCTTGCCTCCTCACAGAAGCCAAAGCATCATCTTGATGCACCACTTGAGCTGTTAGTCGCTCTTGCCCAAATCCTTCTACCTGCTCATTTCGCTTATGCCAAACATTCGGCACATTCTGCCGAGCGCCCCTTGATGTGGAAGCATGCATAGCAAAAGGCAAAGTTGAAGTCAACCGCGCCGCATTAATAGCTAATGGTTGCTGACTAGCAGCCAGAAAACCTCTAGCAGTTGAAGCTTCTTCCTTACGTTTTAGTTTCCCATCGCTCTTAGACTCACCTTTCGGCAACAATAGAGCAGTTGGCGAAACATCTTCCTGATCACTGGCATTAGCCATATTTCTAACAAGTAAGCTTCTAATAAAATGCACAGAAGCAGGTGCTTCCGATTTCGAAAAAGGCCCCTCACCAAGCTTTGGTAATGAGTGATGATACTGCGAAAGTCTTTGCTTCTGCAGCGTTTGTGTTTGGCCCACACCATTTAAATAGAGCTTAGCAACTTGCTGATAAGAAGGCTGCATCCCAATTGTAGATACCACAGAAGGAGCACTAGCCGAATCACCTACCCTGCCATCAGACAAACTGGCGCTGGGTTTCCCCTCTTGAAACTGCTCTATCCATTGCGATGTATGCCGAATAGCATCCACATGTTTGACTACTTGTACATGATTATCCATAGGTGCAGCTCTATGCACGATTGAGCGCTGCAATTGTAATATTGTATGTTGAGGTCCATTCACCGATTGCGATTGTTGATTCAGGTTACTGCTTTGGGCATGAGAAAGCATCCCAATTGAAGCGGTAATCTGCCGAATAGATCGCTGGATTAACGGTGAATTCCCTTTGTTAACGTAGTTAATTGAATCTGATTTCTTTGGCGGCTTCGCCTGCTTCTCACCCAAAACCTCATGAGCAGCAGCTTGAAGATTCAATTGATTTACAGATAGTTCCGCATTCTTTTTGCTTTTTCGTCCTTTTTTCTTGCTTTGCTTTTCAGCAAGTACTTGCATTTGTTTGTGAGACGATTGTACATCCGATTGGCTCGAAAAATGATCAACCTTCATCTGTGAAGGAAGCCTATAACCACTATTCGCAATCAGCTGCTGTAACTGACGAATCGTTTGCTTTTTCGTAATAAGCGGTGCGGATTCGGGATGCTGCAAGCTTTGCAGCTGCAGTTGTAGCTGGATAACCCACGACTGATCATTCGTATCCGTAAAGGCCGATAATTCTTTATCCGTGAGAATTCCTTTTTGTTTAAAAATAAGAGCTAACAAGCCTAAATAGTTATTACGCCAAAATCCGTATTTGCCCATAATGCCAGATGCAAACTGTTTGGACTCTCTGGCTGCACGTCCTGCAGAACTATTGTTAGTTGCAGAAACCTGCAATATGCCCTTGGTTCTCTTCACTCGGGGTTTATGCGATTGTCGAGATTTCATAAACAATCCCCCTAAGAGTTTTACGCCAGAAAAACTGGCTTCGTAAGCATTTACTGCGTTTGCGCTCACACTTATTTTTTGAAAATAGTTTTCAAACCGGCATGCACCAGCTCGATCGACTCGATAGCTACGTTACCGCTGCTGGCATTCAAATCAGGTCCGTTCCATTTCACCGGAAAAGCACTGAAAAAATTCCATCGGCACATCTCATTACCTGCTTGGTTATGTAGAATAATGGAGCCATTTTTACGTTTTATTTTGCCTTGGGCGACACCATTGTACCATTCCCAGAGCTCGCTGGAAGTGGTGATGCCTCTTTTTAGCACGATATTAGGATACTTCGTATGTTCGATCATATAGTGGGGGTGCGTGTTCACGCCGCCTTCCCATAAGGGCTTAACTTCTGTTTCAGACTTCATGCCTGTTACTTCAGAAAAACCGCCGACAATAAGTCCGTCAAGCTCTACCTCGAACCGGAATGCGCCACCTACGTTATGCAATTTGGACTCGTTTTTGGACTGTTTCACTTGTTACTCACCTCTTACCGAACACATCAAACGGATTGTCAGGCTGCTTTTTACCATCGTCGTTCAGATTGCGGTTGATGCGGGATATTTCCTCACACCACGTTCGGCGCTCCCGGTGCTCCATTGACATGATTTCATCATGCGTCCAATGAAAGTAGTAAGCAATAAAGCCTGCTTCCTCATAGATCTTGTCAATGGGATAACCCGTTATGCCCCCGCCATCTCGTCCAAAAAAGACACGTCCACATCAAACTCATGCTCACATTTCGGGCAGCTTGTGTGTACTCTCGGCACTTCCATTTCATTGATTTGACGATAAAAGTTTTGCAGGAACGCGAGATCAGCCGTGAAGAACTTCTCTACCACTCGGGTATCTATTGCACGCAAATCACCGAGATTGGTAATCACTCGTGTAAGTAGGATAATCGTTAAATAGCCCGGATTTTGCTGGACGCGTTGATCACGCATAGGTAAGATTTCATCCGCAGCTGTTGCTAAGCGCATAACGCCTCTCTTATGCAGCGTACCGTTGTCATCCACATATCCTCTAGGCAGCTCGAATTCATATTCCGTTTTGAAAGCCATGATGTTACCCCCTTAGCATTATGAAAAAAAGAAGAGTTAGGAACCGGAGACTTCGTGCTCCGGCGCCTACTCTAGCGCTGCATTACTTCGTGCGTGTCATGCCTTCATGGGCAAGCTCTAGGCTCTCAATGGCAATTTCATTGCCTGTACCTTTGAAGCTTGGAGCAGAGTACTTGGACGGCCATGCTTCAATAACCTGCCAAGTCGCTACGTCTGCACCTTCTTCGTTGATTGCGATGATCGTAACTGTTTTGCGGGAAACTTTCCCCTGAATCGACTCCGACATCCAGTTATACATGTCCATGGAGTCAGTAACACCCCACTTTAGTGAGATGTTGCCATATTTCGCAAGTCCCGGAAGCTTCCGAGGCGTAATGGTTTCGTTTCCTTCGCGGTATTCAATTACCGACAAGGATGCGTCAAATCCAGAGATTTCGCTGAAACCAGCTTGCTGAATACCTTCTACTTCAATTCTAAATCTAAAATTGCGGTATGGATCCCTACGTTCGCCAGCCATATAATACCCCTTTCCTAATATGAGAAATATCTAACGTTTCGACTATTCTTCTCTTGTTTTCTGAGTAATGCGGAAGATTACGAACTCGGCAGGTTTGACCGGAGCTACCCCGATCACACAGATAAGTCGACCATTGTCGATATCATCCTGCGTCATTGTGCTGCGTCCGATGTTGATATAGAACGCCTCGGAAGGACTTCCGCCCATTAAGGCACCGTCTCTCCAGACACGAGTTAAGAACGCATCAATGGTTCGTTGTACACGAGCCCAGAGCTGTTCATCATTCGGTTCGAATACGACCCAGTTCGTGCCGTTCTTGATGGACTCTTCAATGAAGATGAACAAACGTCTCACGTTCACATATTTCCACAAGCCGTTCGACGAAGTTGTACGAGCACCCCATACACGAATACCTTGTCCGGCAAAAGCACGAATCAAGTTTACGCCTTGCGGGTTCAGGATATCTTGCTCGCCTTTGTTATATTGGCAATCAAGGCCAACTGCACCGCGAACGACTTCATTAGCAGGCGCTTTTTGAACGCCACGCGTTTGGTCGGAACGGGAGTAGATACCGATAACAGAGCCAGATGGCGGTATGTATATATTTCTTTTGTCTAATGGATCGAACACTTGAAGCCAAGGATTGTACATCGCTGCGTAACTGCTGTCAAAAATGTTACGGTGCGTCATCACATCGGCTACTTTTGTTTTCTCACGTGGAATATCAAGAACGGCAAAACGGCTGCCCAAGTTTTCGCAATGCGCTACGAGAGATAATTGAACCGTAGGCTCAGTTACACCTGGAATCGCGATGATGCTAACAACATCGTTGTCGATGAAAGACTGGATACCTGTACGTTTACCAGGTCCACGGTCTACACCCATGAAGATATCGGGTGTCACTTGCGCGATTGAACCGTTGCTTCCGCCAGACAGTGCGATTTGGAATTTACCAACCGTTTCACTCTCACCGGATAGCACTTCAAACGGAGCAACAGCACCCAGATCCTTACCATCTGTCAAATCTTTCACCGTAATGATGTTCGAACGGGAAACAATTTTCTCAATGTGGTTCGCTGCAGAGATGTTTAGGGATACTTTCTCATAAGTCTCTGCTTCATCGCCGTAGAATACATGCAACGTGAATTCGCTAGTTGTTAACACTTTGGATGGAAGAAGACCGCTATCCACAACATCCCCATCAAGCGCTTCAGCAAGCTCAATAATGTTATCTTGGGAAGAAACGACTTTGTTGTACTGCTTCTGGCCAGCGGCTTCGAAGGCAACAACATCGCCGACATTGAAGCCAGCATTATTTTTCACGCGATATTGGGTCTCGCTCAGCACTTCATAGATTTGCGTTTTAGCTTTACTGGACGGAACAACCACGATACGAACTTGGTTACCCCATGTTCCTGGGTTCTTGGAAGCAATCTCCAGAATCGCGGATTCTTTGTTTGTTGCTGCTTTGTTCGTTGCTACTTTAGCGTCAGTTGGCGCTACACGCATAACATAACAGCGAGAACCTCCGTTTAAATAGAAATGCTCAACCGCATAAGAAAGGAAACGATACTCACCGAATTCATTCTCGGACAAGTAGCTTCCGAATAAACGATGGAAATCAGCTACGCTCGTAACCAGTTGAGGGACACCTTCAATTTCCCCTCTTTGCGCAAGCCCTATAAACCCGGCCGTACTTGTGCTTGCACCTTCAAGCGGTTGCGCCCCGCTGTCAAACTCTTCCACATAGACTCCAGGTGATAAATAGTCAGCCATTGTTCCCCAGTTCAGTCAGATGGCACTTCTTACAAATCAATACGGCCACAGACATGAAACCAGTTCTCTCCTTTCTGCTTGTCATTTTTGTATAGAAGATGGACGTGTCCATTCTACTAATTAGGGTTAAGTGAGCCGTATGATGCCGAGGTTCGTCGTTGTTCCTTCTGCTACTGTTACTTCCTTCATAATATGCCGCCGATCTTCGCCGTATGTAATAGCCAATTCTGTCTGAAAGGATGGAATCCGATTGCCACGAAAAGCAATGACGGCCTCTCCTCGTTCTGTAACACGGGTTTCTTGGACGGGCAGCAGCAGTGCTCCTCGAGTAAACGCTTTAGTCAGCTTTTTCTCTAGACGAAAACGCTTTTGATGCTCCAGTACCTGGGCGATTCGAATTTGCTCTTCGGCAGCTTTAGGGCCTCGTCCTCGAAGCAAGTAAGAATCTCCAACTGCGATAACACCTGTAAACGAACCTAGTGTTACTTCACGTGCACCCTTGTCGACTTGATCTGCCATAATTCGAGCGCGGGCACACTCCTCTGATAAAATCATCGCCTGCAGCTGGGCATCCCTTAGAGGAACTCCGGCTGCATCCTGCAGCATGACTCGGATAAGTCCTGTTCCTTGCGAAAAAGGATAAGAAGGCAGCGGCTTTAACTGAACAACCTCTATAAAATTGTCGGTTCCTACTGTGATGAGAGTTTGTTCCTGAAAATAGTGCTCGTTGCTTACCTTAAGACGGTAATCACCGGGCGGTAAATCGTTGAATATATAGGAACCATTCGTTTTATGAATTGCTTTCGAACGGGTGCCTTCCAGATAAACGGTGGTCGTGTTGCCAAGAGGAGTTTTTGAGGTAATTGCATCGATGACGCATACAACCAAGGACACGCGGGTTTTCAATTGCGATACGCGAATGTGGTCCACAAACTAAGCCCCCTAACCCTGTATACGAAAATCGGTTTCCGAAACTCTTTTGGTTGTCTTGATGCGGGTTGAATCGATATTTACAGGCCCAACTGAATAGCTAACAGAGAGTCTGTAAGGGGTATCAGCGAAGTTCCACATATTCAGCATGCTTTCTCCTTTAAGAGGATCCATGACAATGCGAACTTCTTCATCTTGCTCAGCTAGAGTTCCGAGGGTCATAGAACCTCGAAGTATAGAATGATCGTAAAGCACTTGCATAGCTCTTCCGAGTATCCGATGCTCATCCAGCGCTCTGGACTGCAGCTCTGCTGGTGATTGTACCGTCAGCATGTAGCTAAGATCTACAACCATAGGCGGATACTGAATTTCATTCGTCCCTCTAGCAATCATGTGGGTACGACGATTATCGCCGCTTTCGCGGACGTTGTACAAATAAAGAGATAAGTAGAAATCCCCTTTATCGACAGGCGAAGCAAGCCCAATCATCTCTGGTTGAGGAATGGGGTCAGGAGTCATATTTTCTCTGAGCAACTTGATTAAAGATGCGCTTACATCTGCAATAACAGAATAATCGCCAATAGGAATCACTTCCTGCCTCAAAATACCTATGTAATGTATAGAATTGGTGGGGATTATGTCATAATGTGTACCTTTTTCTATTATAATTGCAATTTAGTAGGATGACTATAGGGATTAAATTATTTATTTTTAAATTCGGCTGATCAAAAAATTGGACAAAGGCCTGTCTGTGGAGAGCGTTAACGATGTTTATCATCGTTAAGTTTGAGAATAGAGAGAGACTAGTCAAGATAACGGTGTTTTCCATCATTTCAGACGGGAAACTCGCCTCAAACCTCAAATATGCTTACTTTAAGAATGTTTATCATCATTAACTAGGGGTTAGTTGGTGGTTACGGAATCATAACGATGTTTATCATTGTTAAGCAGCGCACCCATGAAGGATGCACAGGGTGATCTGGCTAACCAGTGCGGAAGTGGTGATTTGAGGCTTGCCATCAAAATAAAAATGACCTGCTTACGCCATCCTTAGCCGAGAGTCATCGTATCAGCGCAAATTACGCCTAAGACGTATATGTTTAAACATTCGCTTGCTAACCCGCGTAATGTTGTACATTCTACAACTTTAGGCAGGCTAATCCACTTTTTCCACGCGATTGTTGCGTAAAATACAACAATTCCAGCCTAAAGTAGCTAAATAGCTTATAAATGGGCTAAATTGTTGTACAACCTACAACATCTTGAGCTTTTTAAGTAGAAATCAAGGAAATTGTTGTACGCTATACAACTTGCCATTCTAATAATCCATTTTCCCAAAACCAGCAAACAAAATTCTAGAAGAACTTAGTCGCTTACCGAAAGATTATATATGCATCCACAATCTCACTCAGCTCGGCAAAATCCATAGCTAATTAGAAGAAGCTTCCCCTTACCGCCTAACTTTATATAGAAAAAAAGGCATACTCTGCGCAACTGGCGCGATCCAATCTTCATTTAATACTCTTCCCACTCCTGGCGGGCAAGGATTTTACCTGATTTCTGCAGCTCATGTCGAATGGACTTGATGATATGCTGCATCCGGATGGGTTCGCCAGCCTCTGCAGCTAGGAAAGCCGAAGAAAGGACGACGTTCTTGATATTCCCGCCAGCGATCTCGTAGCGCTGCGCTAAATATTTAAAATCAACATCATCGCTAAGAGGCGCTGCAGAGGGAAACATAGAGTGCCAAATCTTTTCACGATATTCACTATCCGGAAAAGGAAATTTAATGACGTAATTGATCCTTCTGAGGAAAGCTTCATCAATATTATTTAATAGATTCGTTGCTAGTACCGTGATTCCTTGATACTCCTCCATTTTCTGAAGCAGATAGGCGGTTTCGATGTTCGCATATTTATCATGCGAATCTTTGACTTCCGAACGCTTTCCGAATAGCGCATCGGTTTCGTCGAAGAACAACACCGCATTGCTGAGCTGCGCTTCCTCGAAGATCTCATGCAAATTCTTCTCGGTCTCGCCAATATATTTGCTGATCACCTGCGAGAGGTCGACCTTGTATAGCTCCAGCTGGAGCTCACCGGCGACAACCTGTGCAGACATCGTCTTCCCCGTGCCCGGTGGACCGGCGAACAGCATACTTAGCCCCTTGCCGTAGGCCAGCTTCTTCTCGAACCCCCAGTCGCCGTAGACAACGCCACGGTATTTCACTTGATTGCACGCGTTGCGGAGCTGATCCTTCTGCTCAGGCGGGAGGATGACATCCCCCCACCCATAGCGAGGCTCAATGCGCGTCGCCTTGCGCTCGAGCTTGTGCTGCACCTGCTGGTAGCACGCCTTATAGAGCGCATCAGCTCGCAGCGCGTACGGCGCAGCCACGTCGCCGAAGTCCTCCCCAGCGGCCTGCGGCTCGCGCTGCCAGGCGGAGTACCCGCGCGCCAGCGTCAGCGCGCGGCGAATTTGCCCCGGGGTGAAGCGGAATTTGCCGCTCATCACCCGCCAGTCCACGTCCGCGCTCACGCCGAGCTCGCGCGCGAATGCCGTCCAAAGGCGCTCACGCCCGCCTTCGTCCGGCACTTGCAGTTCATGCTCAAGGAGCAGCCGATCCTTGGGCTTCCACGTTAGCCGGTTGAACCGCCCGGCCAGCAGAAACACCATGCCGCCGTAGCCGTCCAGCAGCTCGTGAAACCACCCGAGTCGCCGCTGCACCGCAAGATCCGGTTCCTCCGGATAGAGCGCCTCCAGCCGTGAGAAGCACAGCACGGCTTGGTGCAGGATCGCTTCGCGAACAATCGCGCTCAGCTGATCTTCAAAGCTCGCTGCGTGCAGAAGCACATCAGCGAGATCAACAAGCAGCAGCGGCTTATTGAAGTGGCTGCTAAGATGCTCCACCTGCAGCTTCTTGCCTGCGCCCGCATTCCCCCACAAGTGGAAGGCGAGCCGTTTGCGCTCAGCCGCCGGAGCCTGGAACGCAGCTTGGATGAAGCCCTGCAGCCGCTGCTGAAAATCCTCATGGACGAGCAGAGGATCCAGCTCGTCATCCGGATAAACCATCCGGACTGCCGGCTTCAGCTTCGGGTCCATTTCACCGGAATCCAGCATGAATGAGATGATTCGCTTATCCAGAAGCAGCGGTCTAGACAATAACGTCTGGCCGCTAATTTCCTGCGTCTCGCGGTGAAGCACATAGCGCGCCAGTTTACCCTCAGGCGCCATGAATGTCGTTCGTGCTGCCCGCATGTCCTCAGGGCTACCGCAAGCAATTTGCAGCGCTAGGCTAATATTAGGTGTTTTGCTGGTCAGATCATCTTGCAGAAAGCCGAAGATGCGTTCATATTTGCGATCCAGTTCTACCGCGAGCCCTAGCATAACGAACCGCTCTTCTACGAGTGATAGCCCAAACACAGAAGATACATACGACAGAGGCAAGAACACGCCTGCCTTACGGCTTTCTTCACGTCTCAGAGCAATGAACGCCTCCGAATTCTGAATACTAGCCAGCAGCTCGAGTTCTTCCCCATCAAGCGCCTCATCTCCACTTGGCCTGCCTATGAGGCGGATAAACTCATCTTCGGACACGAACATCCCGCGAAACGAATCCGTTTGCGGGTCGGGCGTTAGCTTTTGACGACGCTTATATAAAAGTTCAAGCTTTTTATCCAACAAGGTAAGCTCATCCTTATAATGTTCCCATGCATGTACATAACCTTGAGCTGCCATAGCCCCTCCTGATAACCCTGATCTGTATTTACAAAAAAATACAATCCCACCCCTTCGTAAACAGCTTGCCTAAAAGGGGTGTTATTCTTTACAATGATTTGATAAGGCACAAAATGTTTTTCCAATAATTGCTAACCCGAAAGGAAAGTGGCCTCCACTACATGGAACAACTTCCGGCTAATGATCATATATGGAATCGAAAACTGATACATATTTTATGGTGGATCCTATTAATCTATGAAGTAGTTGCTATCCTTGGATTCTTCTTTAATTTGTATGATCAGCCTCCGCAATGGTTTAACAGCTTCATGCATGTTCAAATCATTACGACTTGCCTACAGCTCTCCCTAATGGGAGCCGGTTATTTGGCTATTCACTTTCTGAAACAATACAGCGATTTTATCATGATTACATGGACGATGACCATGGTTAGCATCTTTATTATCTGTATTCCTGAGCTGATGAGCAGCTACGAATTAATTAGTATCCCTATTATTTTAGCCTCTATCTATTTCCAAAAGAAATATATTTTTTTCGCTTATAGTTTAGGCATTGTATATTTAATTTCATTACTTGTTTGTCAGGTATATCAAGGGCATGCCCTAAAACCCTCTGATGTGGTCATGTCGATTACAGTCCTCACCGTAACCGCACTTGTGTGCTTTGTCATCATGAACAAAGGGCTAGTTCTCATTACAGAGTTAAAAGATTCGGTCGTTCGCGAACAGGATCTCCTTATTCGAAATGTAATGATTGATCGACTTTCCAAAGTGGATGCGCTCACCGAGCTGTTTAATCATCGTTCTTTTCAAGAACATACCGATCATCTGATTTCGCATATGCCCCATGATACGCCGCTTGAGCTTGCTCTTATCGATATCGATAATTTCAAAAGGATTAATGATACCTACGGGCATTGGGTCGGTGACATGGTCCTCAAAACGATCGGCTCCATTCTGAAAGAAGTGCTCGGCCCTGACGATATGTCTTTTCGATATGGTGGCGAGGAATTCGCCGTTCTGTTTGTAGGCAAATCACACGAGGAAGTTTTACATATTTGCGAAAAATTAATGGAAACCATCCGGAGTACCGAAATTCCTGAGATGCCAGATCAACCGTTAACGATGAGTATCGGGCTCGCCAGCTATAATCGCAACACGATGAAAAAAGCCTGGTTCCAGCTTGTAGATGAATGTTTGTATACCGCCAAGAGAAATGGGAAAAACCGCATTCATTCGCATATTTCCGAATAGATGTACTTCAGCTAGGAGCCCTAAAGCTTCTAGCTTTTTTTTGGCTTCCAATTACCATGTCATTACTTACCAGCCGCAAACCCTCATGAAAGGAGTCGCCTCTTCCGAAATCATATCTATACACAGGGAGGTAGACACCATGAAGCCTAAGATTCTCGTTGTTGATCCGGTTCAAAGCCTTAGAGGTATTTTGCGCAAAATTATCATTACGATGGGCTACGATGTACTTGAAGCAGCTAACGGTGCCGAGGCCATTCATACGTATCAAGCCAACTTTCCGATTCTGACCACAATGGACCTAAATATGCCAGACATGACCGGTATAGATGTGATCCGAAAAATTAGAGAATTCGACCCTGCCGCCAACATTATGATGTGCTCAGCCTTGGAGCAAAAGACGATGATTATCGAGGCTATCCAAGCGGGTGCCAAAGAGTTCGTTTCTAAGCCTTTCCAGGAACATAATATGAAGGAAACGATGCTGAAACTGCTGATTGTGTAAATAAAAAGATAGGCCTCGTACATGTATTTGGTTGATTAGGCAAATAATAGCCAAAACCAAATGAGGTGGTAAACAAATGTGTCAATCCATATCTATTCTTGCTGATGTCAACGAGCTTGTTAAACAATTCCGCATTGATCGGCTGCTATCGTATAGCTCCAATCGTTATGAGGTGCGGCCGACAGAGTCTGTTTCCGCTGTGATGATGAACAAAAAGGGAGAACGCATCCTTGATGAATTCCGTTGGGGTCTGATGCCGTTCTGGGCAAAAGATGCCGTATGCGGGGACCGCGATTCGATCTTCACCAATGTTGTCTTCGAGCGTATTGTCAGAAAACAGCGCTGTATCATTCCTTGCAGTGGATTTTATATTAGCGTGACGGAGGGAAAAGAGACAGAGTGGATTAAGTTCAAAATGCGCAGCGGCACCTTCGGCATCGCGGGGCTGTATGATGTCTGGCGGGCTCCATCTGGTGAAGAGGAGCTTCGTACGTGTATGATGCTCATGACAGAAGCGAACTCACTCGTCTCTCCTTATCAACGCAGAATGCCTGCGATACTTGACCAAGATCAGACCGAGATGTGGCTGCAGCCAGAGATGAAAGACAGCAGACTCCTCAGATCCATCCTTCGACCAGTAGATGATCTGCTCATGGTTGCGAATGTATTGTCTTCTCCTGCGGAGAAGCTGGAAAGCGGTTCGGATGTAAGTGTTTTTGTATGAAAAAAAGAGGGCTGCGTCTACACGCTAGCCCTCTTTTTTGGTAATGACGGGCGGCAACTCGCCCCCCTCCCCGATCAACCGTACACCTTCCGCACAAACACCGTAAGGCTCCCAGCGGCATGTGGCACATAGGTGGCCAATGTCGCCCGGTTTCACACGGTCGGCCACTTGCCTACAAATCTCCGACCAGCTCAGCTCCATCTTCACTTGCAAGCCAAGCTTGGTGACGATTTCTGCATCGTGCTGATAGACGGTCCTATTCTCGCAATGCGCTTCTTGATCCTTTGGAAAAGCTGCGCAAAGATCATCAGGTCCAAGAACAATGCGGATCAGCGTTTCGGGCTTTTGACGCAATTCCTCATAGACGGTCGTCATATTTTCGCAAAATTCTTTCGAATAACCCATTCCTCTGAATCCCAACAGACAAAGTAAGTGATGTCCGCGAAGCTGGATCGCCTTGGTCATATTTTAGGGACACGGTACAATCCGTACCCATCCATTTTAATGATTGGATCTTTATCTTCAACGAGACCTGTCGTTTTGGAATGTAGGGCAACATCAATGAGCCAGCGTGTAAAATCCGCCACATTCATCGATTCCATTTCGGCCAAGCTGTAAAATCCTGCTGCGTCGACCTCCACGCCGTCTGGCTGAGGCTCACCGCTGATGTAATCCATTTCAAAAGCAATGTATATATTGTGTATGCTTCTAGGCAAATCGCGCACGGCTACTAGGCGAGTAACAACCGCTTTGACTCCGCTCTCCTCCAACACTTCGCGCTCAATCGTGTCTTGGATCAGCTCATGCTGCTCAATATAACCACCCGGGTTGGTCCATCGGCCTTTCCCTGGCTCCTGAGCCCTGCGTACAAGCAGCATCTTCTCATCCTTCATCACGAGTGCGCCTACACCGATGCTGTAATTCCCCCAATGAACAAAGCTGCATTCCGTACAAGCTCTTCTTATCGTGCCATCCACATCGCGCGACTCCATAGCGGCTCCGCAGGTCATACAAAACTTGGCTTCCATCTATCTCATCTCCAACTTCCTATAGACTCATTTCCAACTTCCATTCGAGTTTACTGTATGTAAGCTTACTGCTTAGAGTGGACTATAGGCAAATCCGATCCCGTACGTTTTCCGTTCATTGTATGGGAAATTGGAGATACTTCCTGCACTTGTCTTGCGATATCGCTGAATTAGGAAACTGCGAAAAACTGACACTGACTCCAACATCGACATCGACAACGACAACGACACCAACACCAACACCAACACCAACACCGACACCGACACCGACACCGACACCGACAACGACAACGACAACGACACCGACACCGACACCGACACCGACACCGACACAATGTGTAAAAAGTGAATTTTGTCAATATCTGTTTTTTCACGACTGACCAATCAACATACAGCTGTTGAGTAAGGAAGTGAGTGCGAAATCAACTTCAGATTCATCTTTCCCGGCTAAAGGACTGGAGCGACGTTAATCCCCGAAAAAGATTGAATTTGAAAATCTAATGGACTCGACAGCCCTTAATCTACTTCAAATTATGAAAA
>NZ_WHOC01000025.1:0-7722 GCF_013141785.1 Paenibacillus germinis | reverse complement strand
GATCACGAGCAATTTCCAGATCGGATCATGATTGGCAGTGAGAGCACCAGTTGTACGACCACGCGCGGAATTTATGAAAATGATACTGTGATGGGGTATTGTTCATCCTATGGAGATCAGATTCCAGAGTGGTCCTGTTCGCATGAAAAATCATGGCAAGATATCGTAAAGCATCCTCATTTGACCGGTATATTCGTTTGGACGGGTTTTGATTACAGAGGAGAACCGACACCACATCAATGGCCATGTATTGGATCGCATTTTGGGGTCATGGATAGCTGCGGATTTCCAAAGGATGCTTACTTTTACTATAAAGCGGCCTGGACGGATGAGCCGATGGTGCATGTGATGCCCCACTGGAATTGGTTGGATAAAGTAGGGCAAGAGATTAATGTATGGACGTACAGTAATTGCGAGACCATGGAGTTGGTTCTTAACGGTCAGAGTTTGGGTGAAAAGGTTGTTGACCGGAACTCGCGTATGGAGTGGAAAGTCAAATATTCCCCTGGAGAACTAATAGCTATAGGAAAAACTGCTGATAAGGAGATCGTAAGAAAGGTTATGGTTACCGCAGGTCATTCATCCATTATTACGTTGGAATCGGATAAAATAACGCTTAATGCCAATGACACTGATGTAGCGATGGTTAAAGTATCCATCGTGGATCACGCGGGTATAATTGTACCGACCGCGGACAATGAAATCCTGTTCACGATTGAAGGTCCGGGTAAGATTCTCGGCGTTGGTAATGGAAACCCGAGCAGTCATGAGCCCGATAAAGCGACTCGCAGACGGGCGTTTAACGGACATTGCTTGGTCATTATTCAAGCAGCTATAGGGAAAGGAGAGATTATTTTAAGAGCATCTTCAACCTCTCTTGATTCTGCCGCTATTGTCATTGAAGCCGTTTAGGCTTGTGCAGAGTGGGATTTCGGTGGAGTTCCTTCGTGGCTGCAGTAGGGTTGTTTATTCTTAAGAGCTGTCATTTAGATGGAAACATGTCTGAATACATTATTTGCATGGAGCTCCTGCCAATCAATCTTGGATAAGATCTAAAATTATGAAGTCATATCGTGAATAGTGCCACTTACTTTGAATTCCAACACCAATTAACAAGCATCATCATTCGATGGTGCTCTTTCTTTTGCCCATTAAGGTAGTGATACTGGCAAGAATCTCAACCAAATCTCATTAAAGAATCACTTTTTAGAGACTTTTCAAATTTTGGAGTGATTCATTTCTTGGAAATGGTAGTTTTTTCTTATTTTTGTTTGTTTCCAAATGTGATGAATCCAACTTATGATTGGGGTACATTTAAAGGACTTCTACATGAAGGAGAATGCCGATGGATTGACACTGTTGAGTGATTTTGTTCCTCTATTGCGAAGCGATGGTGACGAGGTGGAATTTTCGGGCGCACGCGTCTCTGTACCAAGTCATTTGATCGCCTTTGCCGCTGAAAAATCACGATTGGAAAGTCGCGTCATATCAATGATTGACTAAATCAATGGAAAAGTGGGGAGAGCTATGAAGACAATAATCAACACTTTCAAGGTGGGCAGACTCAAGAAGAAAGCTTTAATAAGTGTCATGATGGCAGCTTGCATTTCTTTTACCGGTATTCCAAGCCTATTTCCGGCAGGAATGGCGCATGCGGCAACTACTATCACTTACACGGACTCCGCACAGCCTCCGGCGCAATATTATGTCTCCACAACAGGTAGCGATTCTAATTCCGGAACGATTAGCAGTCCTTTTAGGACAATACAGAAAGCATCAAATCTCATGGTAGCGGGAGACACGGTGATCCTGCGAAGCGGGACTTATAACGAAACCATTACTCCGCAAACCGATGGTATATCCGGCAATCTAATTACTTATAAGGCATATCCGGGTGAGACGGTAACAATCAGCGGCAGTGCACCTGTCACAGACTGGACGCTGGATTCGGGAAGCATCTACAAGGCGCCGATGAACTGGGATCTAGGAGACGATAACCAGGTATTTGTAAGCGGTGAAATGATGCGTTTGGCACAGTACCCAAATTGGACAAACGATTCAAATATTTTTGATGTTGGGTTCGCGTCAATGAGCAGCGGCAATGCTACTTCAATTACGCATTCTGCCATCAACAAGCCTGCCAACTACTGGGCTGGAGCTACTGTAATCGTAAAAGGATGGTGGTCCACTCAATCAGCGAAAGTTACCAGTTCCAGTGGGTCGACAATAAATTTCAATAAACTTCCTTGGTCAGATCAATATACGAATCCAGGTGCTGGCGTGAAGTATATGATTGCTGGAGTAAAAGGTGAGCTTGATAGACAAAGAGAATGGTATTATGACAAAAATACTGCAACACTGTATCTTTGGGCGCCAGGCGGGGTTGATCCAAATACATTAATTGTAGAGGCGAAACAAAGAAAATACGCGGTAGATCTTACCGGACGTTCCTATATTAATATAGAGGGTGTCAACATAATTGGCGCTTCCATAACCACAAAAAATGCAAGCTTTAATACAATTAAAGGGATTAACGCACAATATCTGTCTCACACTATTGGTCTTCAAACTGCGTATTCATATGACGATACAGGGATTGATTTATCTGGAAGCTACAACACGATAAGAGACAGCCAAATTGCATACAGCTCAGGAAATGGTGTTGTCATAAGAGGAAATAATAACAATGTTATCAATAATTTAATTCATGAAACCGACTATCTGGGGACTTATAACGCAAGTGTTTCATTGGCAGGCGGGAAACAACACCTAGTCTCATATAATACGTTCTACAACACCGGTAGAAGTATTATTGGAGGGGAGAAATTCTCAGATTCTATTATTGAATTTAACGATATGTCGCGCACTGGGAAATTAAGCTATGATCTTGGTGGTGTATATTTTGCCCGTGTAGATGGAGGCAGTACGGAGATAAGGAATAACTGGATTCATGATATGGACAGTGAGCATTGTAATGGTTGTGAGCTGGGGATTTACATTGATTCTAATACTCATAATTTTCTAATACATCACAATACGGTATGGAATGCTGCAACCAGCTACTACGTTGGCGGACGTGCTGACAATGTTCAAATCTATAATAATCAGGCGAAGCCAAAGATTATAGTAAACACAGGAGATTATAAGTACAACGATGAGGTTACAAATAATATAGCTGAGGGAGGCGTATCCTTACAAAATGGTGCTTCATCCATTAGTGCTTTCATAGCTGGCAATGTAACGACAGGCTATAACCAGTCTGCTTTTGGAACTGCTGGTCATAATTTTACAAGCCCACCAAACCCTATATTTGCACATTCTTTTCCGGAATTTAGTAACCGATCCCTCAACTACGGCTTTGAAGCCGATCTTGAAGGATGGACCTTAACAGGAAACAGTAATGTCACATATCATTTTGCCCCGATGCTTTCCCTTGGAGATCAATTTGCAACTACTAGAACTGCAGATGGCTCCGCTTTATTTGGCTCAGGACAAAATGGGATAGAGCAGGTTGTAACAGGATTGCAAGCCAATACGGTATATGAATTCTCAGGATGGGCTAAGGTTGCAACAGGTGAAGAAGCATGGCTGGGAGCTAAGAATTACGGCTCTTCTGATCGTCACACTGTAGTAACCAATACCAGCAATGGCTGGAGACATGTACAAATTCAATTTACAACAGGTGCAAGTAATACAAGTGCAACTATTTATATGTTGAAAAATTCAACAGGTTCGGGTGCTGTTTATGGAGATGATATTGGCCTTAGAAAAGTCAGGTCTTCGGAGTTTCCTGACCCTAATAGGATTGAACAGTCTCAAATGACTGCAACAGCTACCAGTCAGGAAACGGTTCAGGAAAATAATGCAGCATCCAAGGCCATAGATGGTGACACATCGACACTTTGGCATACAAAATGGGATGGTTCTGATGTTCTTCCGCAATCCATCACTTTAAATCTCGGTGGAACTTACAACATTAACAAGTTAACTTATCTACCAAGACAGTCGGGTACTGGTGGAATTATTACGGGATATAAAGTATATGTAAGTACTGACGGCACAACCTTTACAAATGCTGGGAGCGGGACATGGTCATATGACAGTAGTCTGAAGACGGCAACTTTTCCAACAACAAGCGCATCGTATGTAAAACTTGAAGCTACTGCTAGCCCAACCTCATGGGCATCTGCTTCAGAGATTAATGTATTTAAAAGTGCTACGCAGGTTGAAGTACCCACAGCGCCAACAGGACTGACTGCGACAGCAGGGGACGGCAAGGTGACTTTAAGCTGGAACGGTGTTACGGGAGCCGATAACTATAAGGTCTATCGAGGAACATCCTCCGGCACATATGATTCGACTGCAATAGCGACAGTAAGCGGGTCGACCACCAATTACACAGTTACGGGTCTGACTAACGCCACGATTTATTATTTCGCTGTTAAGTCGAGCAACACCGCAGGGGACAGCTCGTTCTCAACGGAAACCAGTACAACTCCGATAGCTTCAGTGAGCAATAAAGTTGCAAATCCCGGGTTTGAGACAGGTGACAAAACAGGATGGATTGGTTTTGGTTCATGGTCTGTCGTAAACAGTAATCAATATGCCGGAGCTTACAGCGCTCAGGTCAATGCTAATGCGTCTGCGGAACAATCTCTCACAGGATTAAGCCCCAATACAACCTATGTGCTTAAGGCACGGGTGAAAGTGAGTAATTCAAGCAGTCCGGTATTTCTAGGCGTCAAGGGGTATGGCGGAACGGAGAAGAATGTGAATATTATAGGAACAACATTTCAGCAGTATTCGGTTACATTTACCACTGGGGCGAGCAATACCAGTGCGGCCATTTACCTATGGCGGAATGGAACTGGCACCGGTTATGCCAATGGTGATGATTTTGAGGTGATCGGAGCACCCACAGCGCCAACAGGACTGACGGCGACAGCGGAGGATGGAAAGGTGACTTTAAACTGGAGCGGTGTTGCGGGAGCAGATAACTACAAGGTCTATAAAGGAACATCCTCCGGCACATATGATTCGACTGCAATAGCGACAGTAAGCGGGTCGACCACCAATTACACGGTAACGGGTCTGACTAACGCCACGATTTATTATTTCGCTGTTAAGGCAAGCAACACCGCAGGAGACAGCTCGTATTCAACGGAAGCCAGTGCAGCTCCGAAAGTGGTATCCGACCAGATGGACGTCGCATTGGATAAAGCGAATCTTGCTATCGGCTACGCGGAGGGTGACAGCGAAGTAGGTGTAACGAAAAACGTTCATTTGATAACGAACGGTGCGAACGGGACAATAATTACATGGAGCAGTGATGCTACATCTGTCATCGACGCGAATGGTAAGGTAACCCGCCCGTTATCGTCCGAATCTGATGCGACTGTATGGCTATCAGCAACGATCACCAAAGGTACTGTTTCGGACACAAGGACGTTCGTACTTAACGTATTAAAGGGGGTTCCTCCGGTCGACGCCGTTTTGTCTGCAGACATTACAGGACCAACCAATAAGGACGTTACCGTAACGATCATCTATCCGGACGACGCAGCGGTAATGGAGTACAAGGTAGGAGATAACGGCGCATGGACGGCGTACGCCGAACCGGTGGTTGTATCCGCCAACGATACCGTGTATGCACAGAGCAAGGACGCAGCAGGCAACGTATCGAATGTGACCAGCTATACGGTCAGCAACATCGATCACATAGCGCCTATTGATGCAATCTTGGCTGTAGATACAACAGTGCCGACCAACCAAGGCGTCACCGTAATGATCAGCTACTCGGCTGACGTTTCGTTGATGGAATATAAAGTGGGAGCAAGCGGCACGTGGAAAGCATACACCGCCCCAGTGGTTGTTTCCGACAATGATACAGTTTATGCAAGAGGAACTGATGCCGTAGGAAATGTATCGAATGTAACTAGCATCACGGTAAGCAACATTCATAAAATAGCTCCTGTAACCACCGCAACGTTAAGTCCGGATGCGCCTAACGGCAAGAACAGCTGGTACACGACGGATGTGACCATAAGTTTATCCGTAAGCGCCAGTGTTTACGGAGGCTCCGTAACAACAGAATACCAAGTGAATGACGGTGCTTGGATTGCTTATACGGGTTCTACCCCAGCTTTCGGTGACGGAACTTATAAGTTCGGTTACCGCAGCAAGGATCAGGCAGGCAATGTAGAACAACTCAAAACTGTCGAATTTAAAGTTGACAAGACAGCTCCAGTGCTTTCCGTCCAGTTGGATAAGACGTCGATTTGGCCGGCAAATCATAAAATGGTTACAATTAATGCCATGCTGAATTCTAGTGATGCTACATCGGGCGTTGAATCCGTGGTGTTAACGTCCATCACGAGCAATCAACCGAATAGCGATTCAAGTGACATTCAGGCCAATTTCGGTACAGCCGCCACTTCCTTTAGCTTGCGTGCGGAGAAGTCGCGCATCTATACCATCACGTACACGGCAACTGACAAAGCAGGCAACAAAACGGTTACAAGAGCAACCGTCACAGTGCCGCATGATCAATCTGGCAATGTAAGTAACAATTAATCAGGAAATCAGGGTCAATCAGGTCAGTCTGGAAATAATGGTCAAGCCGGCAATCAATAAGAAAAATTAGATTCAAGGAGGAAGACATCAGTGCCTTCCTCCTTGTTTTCGTAAGCCGATGGATTGACACTGTAGTCTGTATACAAAACAAAAGATCCCGATTGGAAGACCAAGTTATATCGATGAGATACATATGAGCTAATTGAAAGGCGAGGGATAACGATGAAGACAATGCCAAGAACGGTGCAAAGCTTTGACTCCGATTGGCTCTTTCATTTAGGCGATTTGCCTGTTAGGCATGCTGTTAAAGGAGGTATGACAGGGGGATTAACCGACTGCGAGCAGATTGCGGAAGGGGAATGGCTGAAGATTGCCTTTTTTGATGAAAGGGAACAGGCCGTCATTAATGAGCGGGAGTGGAAGTCGATTGATCTTCCGCATGATTGGTGCGTTGAGGGGAATTACGTCTATGACGGGGATAAGGTTAAGCACCATAGGAGCCACGGTTATCTCCCCGTTGGAATCGGATGCTATCGTAAATTTTTTGAGATTCCAGTGGAAGATCAGGGGAAGAAGATTTCAATCGAATTTGATGGAGTCATGCGAAACTGTACCGTATGGGTGAATGGACATGAAATGGGAACTCATCAAAGCGGCTATACAGGCTTCTGTTATGACATTACAGATATCGCTCGCTATGGAGAAGAGGGGCAGAATGTCATTTTCGTCAGAGTGGATGCCAGTGACTATGAAGGTTGGTGGTATGAAGGATGCGGCATTTATCGCCACGTGTGGTTGATTAAGTCGGATAGACTTCATGTTGGCAGGCACGGAACGTATGTGACCACACCGGTTGTAAGAGAAGATGAAGCCCAGATCAACATCAAAACTACGATATTTAATGAATACGTTCTTACGATTAGCGCTATAATCAAGACTTCAATTGTGGACACGACAAAGCAAGTGGTTGCTTCCTTCTCCAATAAGATAACAATCGAAGGAGACAGCTATATCGAAAATGAAACGGTAATGGCATTGATGGCACCTAATCTATGGTCGCCAGAAGAGCCTTATCTATATGAAGTGATTACAGAAATTTATGATGCAAACGAAAATCAAATGCTAGATATATATAAGACACCATTGGGT
>NZ_WHOC01000199.1:0-3161 GCF_013141785.1 Paenibacillus germinis | reverse complement strand
CGGGTTAACACGGGGAATCTGGTTATTGATGCCCTTGTCACAAACATTCTTAATATTGGACAAGCCAATGGCATAAGAATAGATACAAAGATTAACTTATGTTCACAAGTAGTCCATATTGACCGTTATGACTTATGTGTTGTCATTGGAAATATGCTAGATAACGCAATAGAGGCTTCTAAAAAGTTAAAAATCGCAGAAGATAGGTACATTCTTATAAAAATACATTCTACCGAGTCTACCCTTCTCATTCACATTATGAATCATATGGAGAATGAAGTTGCCCAATTAAACAGCCAAAAATTAAACCCGGAATTTCATGGTATTGGATTAACGAACATAGCTAGAATCTGTGACAAGTACGGTGGTCATATGACCATTGAAACGAAACATAAAGTATTTAATAATATGGTATTAATCCCATTTTACACCAACAATCCCTAAGCAACATGTTGTTTAGGGATTGTTTTTTTCGTTTCAGGGTGATTTTTAATATAACAGTCCTCTTCCTTGTATGATGAATTCAGCAAGTAAAATCTAGATAGAATACGAGGAGGAACAAATAATGAAGAAGATGGTTTCTATATTAATAACCACTCTGCTTATTGCAATACCGGTCACCTCTGCTTTTGCTCAAACGAATCCTGATACTGTGAAAGAAAAGGCACAGGGGCTGGCTTCGAAGATCGTGTCCGATTATGGTGTAAGTGGATTGCAGTATGCAATTATGGACCATGGATCCATTGTTTTATCGGGTAGCGCTGGTGTATACGATAAAGCGACCAAGAATCCGATAACCAAAGACACGATGTTTGGAATAGGCTCGGTAAGTAAAGTGTATGTAACTGCTGCAGCGATGATGCTAGCTGATTCTAATAAAATTGATATTGATAAACCACTAACCACGTATATCAAGGACTTTAAAATGGCAGATGAACGATACACAAAGATTACACCGCGCATGTTGATGAATCATTCTTCAGGACTTTATGGTAGTCACTACGAGAATAGCTTTTTGCTCGATGACAATGATACGAAAAATCATGATGAATTATTGGTCAAACTACAATCAGAAAGGTTAAAGTCAAACCCAGGCGAATCCTCGGTATATTGTAACGATGGTTTTCAACTGCTTGAAATCTTGATCGAACGAGTAAGCGGGTTAAGTTACAGCGAATTCATTGAAACCTTTATTAGCAAGCCTCTTCATTTAAGCTCTACTAAAACACCACGTGATTCATTTGATAGAGACAAGCTCGCAAAAACTTATTTTCCTGCGATAGATCAGGCTTTACCCGTTGAGAATGTCAATCTCATTGGGTCAGGAGGCCTCTACTCCACGGCCGAAGAATTAAGTAAGTTCGCTGAAGTATTGATCGGAAATCGAACGGATATTTTATCTGAGAAGTCAGCAAAGGCTATGCAAAGTCATGAATATAGAAAGGGAGTGTGGGTTTCTGAAGAGACAAACAGCATTAATTATGGTCTTGGTTGGGATGCCGTTCGTTTAGAACCGTTTAGTGATTACGGAATAACCGCTTTATCCAAAGGTGGAGATACGCAACTGTATCATGCTGTTTTGACTACCCTACCCGAACATGATATTTCTATAGCTATACTTTCATCTGGAGGGAAATCTATCTACAATGGTATTTTTGCATCCAATGTTTTATTGGAATATATAAGAGTCAAAGGCATCATTAAAGAGCTCCTGCCTGAAAAAACATTTGAACCTCCATTGAAAGTGGATATGCCGTCGGATTTGCTTGATTACTCTGGATTATACGGTAACGTAGGTAAAACGGTAAATCTGGAGTTCAAGAACGGAGAGATTGATTTACCCGCTCTAAGCGGATTGATACCGCCTCAAAAATATGTATATATAGGCAAAGGACAATTCAAAAACAACGATGGGAATGTAACCATAAGCTTTAACCAACCGAAGAATGGAAAAACCTATTTAAAACTTAGCAATTATTTGAATTTTCCGGGATTAGGTCAAACGGTTATGGTAACGTATGAGTATCAAAAGTTAGATTCCAATCCTCTAAATCAGTCAACTCAAACGGTATGGGAACAAAGAAATGGAAAAAATTACTACGCTTTGGATGAAAAGATAACTTCATTCAAGTATATGATTAAAGCGTTTTTGGCCTTAAATTTATCCGTTGATGTCAACCATGGATACGCATCCGGCACTCAAATTGTTGATAAGAATAAAGCAGTAAATGTATTTGATATTCCTATTTTTAGCGGAAGAGATGCTTTTGATTTGAATTTCTATAACATGGACCATACAGAGCAATTAATGATCGATGGAGAATCCTATATCAGTGAAGATGCTATTCAATCCATTTATGAAGGGAACGACTCGTTTTGCATCATACCATCGGGTGGTCAGGCTGTATGGTATAAAATTGATGATAAATCAGCCAATCGCGTCATGAACGTTGAGACTCCAGTAAGTGGGGGATTTGCCGTTTATGACGCGGAGGGGATGGTTGTGAACTTTTCAAAGGCAAGCAACAATCATACGGTAGTACTACCTGAAGGTGGGATGATCGTTTTTGGTGGTAATGAGGGCGATGTATTTAAAATTAATTTGAAGAATAAATAGACTACTCAACTTTGGTTGATACACTAACGATTATTGAGGTACTGTGTTGTACGATGTATATGCAGGAGGTAGGTGTGAAAGGCGGAACAGATATGCCGTATATATGAAAAACAAACCAGTTAACAGAGTATTTTAAGGATAAGAATTAATTTCTGGGATGCGAAAAAATGAGGAATTTACCGCTTGTTAGGACAGAATGGCGTTGGTAAAACAACAATTATGAAGATGATTACAAACTTATAATATTAATAGAGAAGAGGAACGTCTTATGAAAGTACGTAGTCAAATTACATTTGCAAGTCTGGCCCTTTTAATAACTGGAAGTTCCCTGCTATACACATCGCCAACCTCAATTGTAAAAGCAGAGCCCACTCAAAATGAATCTAGTTCTTTACAAACAAGCACTCAACAAGATCATAATTCCGTCAAGCAAGCTATGCGGGATACATTGCAACTTGGATTCCCGGGGATACTTGCTAAAACTTCTGAGGGTGGAAAAAAGTGGGGTTATGCCACTGGGGTAGCGAATCTGAGCACCAAGAAA
>NZ_WHOC01000198.1:0-218880 GCF_013141785.1 Paenibacillus germinis | reverse complement strand
ATAGACGCCACTGTTGGCCATTTAATTAGTGTTGTTTCGAATACAGCGATCCATAAGTGGTAGGACGGTGTGACTGATGTTCCTACGAAGGTCATGTTCGATTTCGTGTGCAAAGCTGTGGGTGGAGAGTTAGCTACTTCTGATGAAACGAGCGAGTGCAGGTGGGTTCCAAAGGAAAATGTTCTGGATTTGATTACTTTACCCGCAATCCGCATGCGTTATGAAGCTTATTTGAACTTTAACGGCTCTGTGAATTATATGGAGTACGTCACTGCGACAACGTCAGAATGTAATGTCAAGCTTCAAAGGCGTGTTTAATTGTACGAGGGCTCGTGTATTAAAAATCTTTGCACTAACGGATAAAGATAGTTAAATACCAGAGGGGCTGCCGCGTGGCGGCCCTTCGCTAACTGGCAGAAATATTATTACATTTATTGGAAACAAGTGTAGAGCATTCAGTGGGGAAACCGGCTCTTTTAAGGAGGCTTGGTGATATTATGCAACTGATTAAAAGAATAACGGATAGTGATATTCTAGGTGGTGCCCCTGAATTTATGGACCACATATCTCGCTATGGATCAAGAGGTGTTTTAGTTGATAACATGTTGAACGTTGCCATGATGTATATGTCAAAATCTAAACTTTACAAGTTACCTGGTGGAGGGATAGATGAGGGCGAAAATACTGATGTTGCATTTTTACGTGAAATCAAGGAAGAAACAGGTTATGAAGCTGAAATTATTCATGAATTGGGCTATATCGAGGAACATAAAAAATGTAATAATTTTATGCAGTTTTCCTACTGCTATATAGCAAAAGCACATAATAATGCCAGTAAAACAAATCTTAGTGAAAGCGAAATACAACTTGGTATGGTGGTTAAATGGATGCCACTAGACAAAGCATTAGAAGTGATGAATTGCTCAGCTCTAAATTGTAATGATTATTCAACTAAATTTATGATTTTACGAGATATGACTATACTTGAAAATGCGGTGGAAAAATTAACGAGAAAAGTTAGTGAGGAGTAGATCGCTAATCTAACGAAGAACGTTTGTTCAGTAAATGTAATATAATTGAAATCTTATTTTCATACAGCATTAATGAATCGAGCCTATAATAAACCTGACCCCCTTTAGAATATAAAACTTAGACCCGCAGCCCGTAGCTGTGGGTCTCTTTTTGCAGGTGGCCAAACTAACGGGCAGAATACTTAAAACCCAAAATAACCACCTATAAACCAAAATTAAAGTTAAAATTGTTATCAGTATCCTATTTTGTTGGGGGTATGCCAATGCGAAGTATAGATAACAGAAATATTTTTACAACGCCCCATTAAAAACGGAGGAATCAAAGGCTGATGAATATAGCAGGTATCCGATACGAACACTTCAATGAAAAAGATTATAATGTCGCAAGAGAATTATTAAGCTTTGACGTCGATGAGGGTGAAGACATCCTTCGGGTGCTTGCCGAAGAACCGGAATTGTTTATTACCGCGTTTATTGAGGATAAGCTTGTTGCACTGGCTCAAGTGAACAAACCTGCATCTCAGTCCTATTTAACTGTGTTTGTCGCTCCACGGTTTCGCAGGCAAGGAATCGGTTCTGCAATGGTAAAGTATGCTGAGACTGAATTGCTGGCGGGTGGAACCCAAAAAGTCAGGAGTTCCTTTCGTGCTGGTCATCAATCATCTCTTGCGTTTGCGCACAAGCTCGGTTATGAGAAATACTTTTCATCGGCTTTAATGCAGCTAACAGGCAATCCCTTTCCCTTGGACGAGCTTCCGGTGAGGCTGTATACGGACGAAGACTATCTTGCCAGTCAATCGCTGTATGCCACAGCTTTTCATGAAATGCGCGTCCGAGTCGGGTGCTTTCCCGATTCTGTGATTGCCCAGCCCAGTGAAAAAGAACGAAGAGCATGGAAAGAGGATGCGGAAAACCGTTTTGTCTACGAAATAAATGGGAAAATCGTCGCTTATAGTCACCTTTCTGGTAATGAACTCAGCAGTATTTCCGTCCATACAGACTTTCAGGGGCTTGGGATTGGAAGAAAGTTTGTTATGTATTTGTGCAACGAGATCTATCAACGTGGCAGTGCAAAAGTCGACCTTTGGTGTGTTGTCGGGAATTATGCCAGAAATCTGTATGACAGCCTTGGCTTTAAAGAAAAGTATATTATGCAATTTATGCGGAAATCACTGTAATTTGTTGAACTAACGGGTACGGATAGCTGAAGGCGTACATCCTGTTTTCTGCCGATATTTATATGTTTAAAATGAAAGAATGAGAGAGCGAAAGGTGAGACGCTATGCATCTGCTTATTCCTGGACAAGAAAACCTACTAATTAATCATCTCGTTTTAGATTTTAATGGAACGATTGCTTTAGACGGACTGATCTTACCTAATGTTAGGGAGAAGTTGTTAGAATTAGAGAAACTACTTAAGATCCATGTATTAACCGCTGATAGTAACGGTAGTGCCGCTAGAGAATGTGAGGGACTACCCGTAGAGCTGCACGTTATCGGCCAAGATGATCAACGAGAGGAGAAAAGAAGATTTGTTCGTACGATTTCACCAGGTGTTGCTGTTTTGGGCAACGGGGTAAACGATGAACTAATGTTTCGTGAAGCCGATCTTTCAATCGCTGTAGTAGGGCAAGAAGGCTGTGCAACGGCGACATTAATGAGTAGTAAAATAGTCGTCACAGACATAATTGATGGATTGAATTTGTTGTTAATGCATCATCGGCTCATTCCAACGCTCAGAAAATAACCATTTTGTTTATTACTGACAAGTACACCACCAAAATGAAAGAGGTCAACCAGTAAATACTGGTTGACCTCATAATACGCCGAGGAACGATAGCTCTATAGGGTAGTCTACAACTTTTTCATACGGATTTAACTTAAGCAACACTTCAATTTATAAATATCTTTGAGATTAAAATGACCGGGATTCCTTGATAGATAAGGAGTCTCGGTCTAATACTTTATTATTACAGAGCAGTTGCGTTAACGGATTTTCGAAGCCATGGAGCAAACCTCCCATATTTTCACCTAAGGTCTATGACATTGCCTTACTTTGTCCTGTAAAAAAAAGGAATATAGCTTATTGACTTACGGAAAATAATCGTCTATTCTATTGTTGACTGATTCAGTCAATCTAAAATTCGAACGCATTTTTTTAGCTGAATATTGACTGATTAAGTCAATCGAAAATTAGGAGCGAATCATATGAAGAATATACAAAAAGAAGGCAAGGCGATCGTGATCGGTGGCAGCATCACAGGTTTAATGACGGCAAGGGTCCTCTCGTCGTATTACGAAGAGGTAATCCTTATCGATAAGGATGAGTTTCCTCATCATCCCGCAGATCGGAATGGCGCTCCGCATGGCTTTCATCCCCATAGGTTCACACAGCGTGGTAAAATGATTACGGAGCAGCTTTTTCCTGGCTATGAGGAAGAACTGGTGGCTCTTGGTTCACCAAGTTCATTAAATAAAACCGTTCATATGATGAATCAATATGGAACGGTAGCCGGACCTTATCAACGGAATGATATCAAGTTCAGCCGTGCTGTACTGGAGTGGGTGATTCGTGGACGTGTAAAGGAGATACCCAATGTACGGCTGCTAGCGGAGCATGATGTCATTGGGCTTCTTACAACTCCGAAATATACGGCTGTTACAGGGGTCCAAGTACGTAGGCGGGGAACAAGCAAGAAGAGCGAATTCTTGGCGGATCTTGTTGTGGATGCTAGTGGCCGTGCCTCCAAACTGACGCAATGGTTGAAGGAGTTTGGATATGATGTACCTCGCTCTGATCGGATGAAAGCAGCTATCGGATACAGTACGCGTCGATATAACGTACCTGCGCATTTGAAGCACCTGATTGAGAAATGGGATGTGATCAACATCATGGGCCAACCGGTCAAGGGAACATTTACGGGTGTATTTTCCTTTATAGAGAATCAGGTGGCTGAAATGCTGCTGTATCGTCCAGGTGGGCACTATCCACCAACGAATGCGGAAGATTTCGAACAAGAGGTCGCTCAGCTTCCTACCCCCATGATTGCAGAAATCTTGTGTGAGCTCGAACCTATCACCCCGCCTAAGGGTTTTCGCGTACCAGAACTGTACCGTCACCACTATGAGCAAATGGAAAGATGGCCGGACGGATTGTTAGTGTTGGGCGACGCTTTCTGTATCTATGACCCGATTTTTGGTCAAGGGATGACGGTTGCTGCCATAGAAGTGGATTTGCTAAACACCTTGTTGCAGGAGCGACAGAACAACCCTGAGCTTCATTTCGAGCAAAAGGTGCTCCGTAGGATACAAGAAAAGGTCATTACCCCTGCCTGGTGGTTAAATTGCGCGGCGGATTTGCAGTGGGATGGCGTCGAATATGAGGCAGGCACAGAACCACTCAAGGGAATTACTTTTGGCAGCAAGTATATGAATTTGATCCTGAAAGAGGGGACTGCGAATCATAATTTCAAGCTATTCGGTTTGTACTGGGGCGTTAATTCGTTATCATTGCCTCTGCATGAATTGTTTAATCCACAGATGGTCAAGTCGGTGCTTGAGGCATCGGAGGAAGGACAGCAACTACTCGCGGACCTGCTGAAAGAATACGAGCTGCCATTAGAAGAAGCATTAACTAAAATAATTCCAAGTTAGGAGTGAAAGACGTATTGTCTCCGTTGAATGAAGAACAACAGCATCATATTCGAGATGAACGCAGGGAGCAAATTATAAGCGCTGCGCTTAAAGTTTTTGCAAGGCGGGGGATTATTGGGACGAAAATGAGCATGATTGCCGCTGAAGCCGAGATTAGTCATGGACTGCTTTATCATTACTTTGCGTCTAAAGAAGAGCTTTTCACAACACTTGTTGAAAGAGCAATGATTGCATCGGATGAGGCTATGCAAAGTGTTTATGAGCTGCCTGGCTCGCCGATCGATAAAATCAGAGCGTTAACGCAAGATATGTTGGATGAAGGTGGTACGGACTACTTTCTGCTGATCCATCAGGCACGAACATCAGATGGAGTGCCTGAAAAGGTGTTGGAGTTGATGAAGCATTACTCGATGGACAATTACGTCAAGCAACTGCAGGCATTATTCCGAGAAGGACAAGAGCTCGGAGAGCTTGTGGATGACGATTTGGACGAAATGATTTCATCTTACCTATCGGTCCTCTCTGGTCTGATGGTGCTTAATGTGCAGAAGATTGGTGGCTACCAGCTTCCGAGTGTTGACGTGCTGCTGAGGATGATTGCTCCTTTATAGCGAAGAGTGACATGTCAAGTAAGGGCTGTTTTCAAGTAGATAAAATCTACTTGAAAACAGCCCGTTTTTTAATTCAATAAACAGCGGCAGTCTAGGACTTGATATTTTCTCGTCCAAGGCTGCCGTTTGTATTTTAAACAGGTCAGTCTAATACTTAATTTTCAAAAGTTGCCGATTCTACAATTCAAAAAGAGCACAAGATCAAAAACTCCAGTCTAAGACTTTGTTTTCCTTGAACAGGAGAACCTTAAACTGTAAAAAAGAATTCCAATCGCCCATCCGTTTACAAAGTGCCCGCAGGACCAAAAAATTCATAGTGGCGGTCCGTATCAGGTACACCCCATTCACGGAGCGCGTGGTTCACTGCTTTCATAAACGGTACAGGTCCGCAGAAGTAAAAGCTAGCTTCCGCAGTCGGTATAATGCTTTGGAGCCATGGCAAATCGATATATCCTTCTTTATGAAAAGCATGCTCGGCTGCATCGGCTTCCGTCGGTTGCTGATAGCACCAGGCAACAGTCACCTGCGGTTGCTGCTCGGCGAGTTCTTCAACTTCCCTGCGCAGCGCATGGTGCTGACCGTTCTGAGCCGCATGGATAAAGGTAACCTGACGATTCGGCGACATGGTTGGAAGGGAATGCAGCATGCTGATCATTGGTGTCAGCCCAACACCGCCGCTGATAAGTACAACAGGCCGAGTATCCTTTTGATCCAGTGTAAAATCACCAGCAGGCGCGGACAACCACAGCACATCCCCCTCTTGCACTTGCTTGTGCAGATAGACCGAAGCCTTGCCCGCAGGAATAGCAGGATTGTTATCCTCGCGTTTTACAGAGATCCGATAGTAAGGCTTCCCGGGTGCATGAGAGAGGCTGTACTGCCGAATATGAGTATGATCTTCCCCTGGAATCTGAATTCGGATACTTACATACTGCCCCGGTTCAAATGTTGCGAGTGCGCCCCCATCTTGGGGGGCCAGGTAGAAGGAAGTGATGACGTCGCTTTCTTTGTTTTTGCGTTCGACTCGGAACGGTCTGAAATCCTTCCAACCTCCAGGTTGTTGTGCAGATGTATCATACATCTCGGCTTCAATACTGATGAAAGCATCCGCTATGATCCCATAGGCTTCAGCCCAAGCTTGAAGAATTTCGTCGGTTGCTGCATCGCCAAGCACTTCTTTGATGGCTGCAAGCAAATGGTGGCCGACAATTGGATAATGCTCCGCCTTGACGCCCAGGCTGCGATGCTTATGGGCAATTTGTTTCACAGCAGGTAAAATGGCTTCGAGCCGATCAATATGGAGGGCTGCCGCATACACGGCGTTGGCTAGAGCGGTTTGCTGCCGGCCTTGTTTTTGATTCGCATGATTGAATATATTCAGCAGCTCGGGGTGATCTGTGAACAACCTGTCATAGAAACGTTTAGTTATCGTTACACCGTGAACTTCCAGTACGGGGACTGTCGATTTAATAACTCGGATGGTTTGCTCGGTTAACATAAAGGATCGCCTCACTTCACATTGATTAACTTGATGCCTTAAGTATAGTGAAAAAGAGGATGGAACCTGTGTGATTATAATCACAGGGAATAGCAACAATCTGTGACGTAGGCATGATGCTGAATCCGAGGTATACTGGATAAAATAAACAAATACAGGAGTACTTGTCGATGCCTGATTGGTCTTATCACGCGATATTTCGTCCGTTGCTATTTCGACTGCCGGGGCACATAGCCCGGAACTTGACCCTCCATGCGATAGGTGGATTAAGCCGCGTCCCAGGCGGAACGTTCGTGATCAAAACGATGGGTCACATGGAGCTGTCGCCGATCCTCGAGGATGAGCTGGCGGGGGTGCCGATTCAGTGTCCTATCGGCCTCAGCGGCACGCTTGATCCGCACGGGACCGCGCACAAGGCGCTGGCCCAGTTCGGGTTTGGCTTCATCGAGATCGGACCTGTGACGGTCCGAGAGGTACGCAATGACGCGCCGATCGAACGCGACGCTGAGTGTGAAGCCATCGTGTACCCCGATGGCTATGTCAATGAGGGCGCGGATGCGATCGTCCAGCGCCTGCGCAAGGGCACAGGGCATCGCCTGCCGCACTTCGTGCGGCTGCGGCCGATGCCGGGCAGTTCACCGCGCGAGGCGCTGATCGAGCAGCAGGAGCTGCTCGAGAAGCTGGCGCCGTACGCGGCGGGGTTCTACATCGATGGCCTCGCCGAAGGCTGGCCACCGGATGAAGCCATAGCGTACCTTCGCGAGGTACGCCAACTCGCACTAGCAGCGGCCCCGGGGAAGCCGCTGCTGCTCTACCTGCCGCAGCCAACTCCCCTCGGGATGCTGCGTGAACTCACCGACACCGCCGAGAGCTTCAGCGGTGTCGTCGTCGGCGAAGCGCTGCGCGAGCCGGGCACCCGCCGCGAACGCATCGGCGGCGGTGCGGAGGCGCTCACCGCGCAGCTGAGCCAGGTCCGTCTGCTCCGCGAGTCGCTTGGCGAGCGGAGCACGATTGTTGCGGCTGGCGGTGTTCATCAGCCGCAGGATGCTCTAGAGCTGTTGGCAGCTGGAGCGAATAGCGTCCAGCTGCATAGCGGGCTGGTGTACGCGGGGCCAGGGCTGCCCAAGCGAATCAACGAAGCGATCATTCATGATCGCATCAGGCAAACAACTGAGCCCCAGCCGCCTTCGTTTTGGGCTAATTGGGGCTGGATGAGCCTGCTGGGTATCGGCATGATGATCGGTGGTGTGCTCGCATGGCTTATTGCGTCCACAAGCGTCCTCTTGCCTTACGACGAAACTTTTCTTGGCGTGAGCCGAAGTGTCATAAATCGATTTAATGGGCATATTATACATTTCATGTCCCATGACCGCATTACTTTAGCCGGAACGATGATTTCAATCGGTATCTTTTATTATCAACTGGCTCGTCATGGCTTGCGTTGCGGGCTTCATTGGGCGCGAACTGCGGTAGTTACTTCGTGTGCTGTGGGCTTCAGCAGCTTTTTCCTTTATCTCGGCTATGGCTATTTTGATCCTCTTCATGCCGCAGCTGCGGCCGTGCTGCTGCCGATGCTGCTGCTGACCTTGCGCGGATTGAAAGATCATCCCTCCCGTAAAAAGCCAGGCGTGTTGAATGATTCTGTTTGGCTCAGAGCGCAGTGGGGGCAATGCTGCTTCGTTGTACTTGGATTTGGTTTAGCAATCGGAGGCTTGACGATATCTTTCGTCGGTATCACTACCGTGTTCGTACCGACAGATTTAGCCTATCTCGGCCTGACAGTCCAGCAGCTTGCTGCTTGGAACGATCACATCATTCCGCTCATTGCTCATGACCGAGCAGGATTCGGCGGAGCGCTCTTTTCACTAGCGGTAGCGATTACAGCCTCCGCTTTATGGGGGGTTAATCAAGGCGAGAGCTGGTTGTGGTGGACGTTTCTCTGGGGCGGTCTTCCCGGATTTGCGGCCGGTCTTCTGGTGCATGTTCACATTGGCTATATGGACTTCATTCATTTGTTGCCTGTTTATATAGCTGTTCTGCTGTATGTGGTTGGATTGTATCTGATGTATCCGTTTTTGGTTGGCAGAGCGGGCGGGGAGAAGCATTAATTCACGTAACGAAAAATATTAACATAAAGGCAGGTGGGTCGATGGAGAAACTAGCCATTATTTCAGATATCCATGGTAATATGCCTGCATTCGAAGCGGTTATGAAGGATATTCAGCATCGACATGTTACAGAGATCATTTGTCTAGGGGATTTAGTAGGGAAGGGACCGCATTCGGATCTCGCTGTTGATCACGTACGTGAAGCTTGCGATGCGGTCATTATGGGAAACTGGGATGATTTCATCGGTAATCCTACCGAAGATCCGGTTTTACTTTGGCAGCAGACTAGGCTTGGACGCGAACGGTTGACTTATTTGAAAGGGCTGCCTTTTTGCTATGAGTTCTGGATGAGCGGGAAGTTCGTGAGGTTATTCCATGCTTCGCCAAGAAGCGTATATGAACGTATTCAGCCATGGGACCAGATGGAAAGCCGTATGTCGATGTTTGAGTCCTCGGACTTGTGCGGGGAGCCTTTGCAAGCTGACGTAGCAGGCTATGGTGATGTTCACAACGCCTATTTGCAGATTCTTAAGGGTAAAATGCTTTTCAATACAGGAAGCGTAGGGAATCCGCTGGATTTAACGCAAGCATCCTATGTCCTTCTTGAGGGGAATTATCACAGCAAACAGCCCGCGGCGTTTAATTTACAACACGTGAGAGTGCCTTATGACATTGAACTCGCCGTACAGCACGCGAAGGATGAGCGGATGCCGGATTCAGAGGCCTATATCTTGGAATTGCGGACGGGTCAATATCGCGGAAAAAAGACGAAAGAGTAACAAAAAAGCTAAGTAGACCCTAAAAGGTTTACTTAGCTTTTATCATTTGTTAGAACGTTTTAGCTAAGGCTTGCGCACGGCTAATCGCGTCCTCTTTAATTTGCGGAGCCATGTCAGGTGACTGAGCCATTCCCTCAACAAAAATTCCTTGGAAATCCGTAATGCCGAAGAATGACATGATGACACTTAAATAACGATGTCCCATTTCCATAGCGGCAGCAGGTCCTTCCGAATAAACGCCGCCGCTAGCTTGGATATGCAGCGCTTTTTTGTCAGGCAGCAAGCCTACAGGGCCAGTTTCTGTGTACTTAAACGTCTTGCCAGCGATACAAATAGCATCAATATAGGCTTTCATAAGCGGTGGGAATGAGAAATTCCACATTGGCGTAACGAATACATATTTATCCGCTGCTACAAACTGATCCGTTATTTCGCCGAGTCGACCTACTTTTGTTTGTTCTTCCTTGCTCAAATCTGAGAATTGTTGACCGCCTCGCAATTTTCCCCACCCGCTGAATACGTCGGCATCAATGTGAGGCAATTGAATGCTGTACAAGTCCAGATGGATGACTTCATCATTAGGGTTTGCTTCCCGATAGGTATCAATAAAGGCTTTTCCTACAGCCATACTGAATGATGTTTGGTGGTCATGAGGATGTGCTGAGATGTGTAAAACAGTTGCCAATGTGATCCGCCCTTTCGTTGCATGTTAAAACCTTTATTAATGTTCATTAAAGGCAGACAAAGTATGCGTTGTGGATGAAGTTGGCTTTTAACGATTGCTAAATTTGTAAACCTATGTACATTGAGCATAAGCTCCTTTTGGTATATGATGAAAGACGGTGCATTTGACTTCAATATTTGCCCTTCATATGGCTGCCAACAAATTTATATAAAGTGAGATGGATGAGATGAAACCTAAGGATTTACACTATAGAATGCCAGCAGAGTGGACAACACACGAACGTACATTTATTTCTTGGCCCGTTCAATCTTCGATGGTTTATCCGGAGGATCATGCGGTTGTATCAAAAGGCTATGCAGATTTGGTCAAGGCCATTGCTGAGTTCGAGCCTGTGACAGTGATCGTGAACCCGGCGGATGCTGAGCAAGTAAAGGCTATGTTCGACGAGACGAACGTTGATTTTCTGATCATTCCGCATAACGATGCTTGGTTCCGAGATAACGGCCCAACGTTCTTGTTAAATGAACAGCAGGAAATCGCAGCTGTGAATTGGAAATTCAACGCGTGGGGCGGCAAATATGCGCCGTGGGATCTTGATGATAACGTGGCTCCGCAAATTCTAGCGCATCACGGTGTGAAGTGTTTTGACGCTCCGCTCGTCATGGAAGGCGGCTCCATTCATGTGGATGGAGAAGGTACGCTTTTGACAACGGAGGAATGTCTCCTGAACACGAACCGAAATCCAGATCTAAGCCGTGAACAAATCGAAGAGTATGTGAAAGACTTCGTCAACGTCGAGAAGATCATCTGGTTGAACAAAGGGCTGGACGGCGATGAAACGGACGGTCATGTTGATAATATTGCTTGTTTCGCGGCTCCAGGCAAAATCATTTTACAGGTCTGCAACGATCCATCGGATGCAAACTATGCGATTACTCAGGAGAATTTAGAAATTCTGCGCAATGCGACGGATGCTAAGGGACGTTCTTTTGAAATTATCCAGATCGAGCAGCCTCCTTTAACATTTTTTGAAGAGCAGCGTCTGACGCTGAGCTATTTGAACTTTTATTTCGTAAACGGCGGCATTATTTTGCCAGTGTTCGGCGGAACAGCGGAAGAGACAGATCGTAAAGCGGCAGAGGTGCTAAGCGCAGCTTTCCCAGATCGCAGAATCCGCACAATTAACGGCATGTCGATCATCAAAGAAGGCGGCAACGTTCACTGCACGACACAGCAAATGCCAGCTAGCAAGAAAGGGTGATTCCATTGAGAAAAGTTACAGTAGCAGCAACGCAAATGAGCTGTTCCGAAAATATAGAAGAAAACATTCGCAAAGCAGAGGCCTTGGTTCGCCAAGCAGCCGCGAAGGGCGCTCAAATTATTTTGATCCAAGAGCTGTTTGAGACACCGTATTTCTGCCAAAAAGAGAAGTCCGACTACTACCATTACGCGACGGAGCTGGAGAATAACAAAGCGATCAAACATTTCCGCGAAATTGCTAAGGAGCTTCAGGTCGTACTGCCGATAAGCTTTTATGAGAAAAAGAATTACGCGCGCTACAATTCGTTAGCTGTCATCGATGCTGATGGCGAGGTGCTTGGCCTTTATCGCAAAAGTCATATCCCTGACGGTCCGGGGTATGAGGAGAAGTTCTATTTTAACCCTGGCGATACCGGGTTCAAGGTTTGGAAAACACGCTATGCCAAAATCGGCGTAGGCGTATGTTGGGATCAATGGTACCCAGAAGCTGCAAGGGTAATGGCTTTGATGGGTGCGGAGCTGCTGTTCTACCCAACTGCTATCGGCTCTGAGCCGCAGGACGGTTCGATCGATTCTAAGGATCACTGGCAAATGTGCATGCGCGGTCACGCCGCGGCGAACTTGATGCCGGTTATCGCGTCGAATCGCATCGGTAAGGAAGAAGATGAGGAATCCAGCATCAACTTCTATGGTTCGTCTTTCATCGCAGGCCCGCAGGGCAATATGATTGAGGAAGCTGGCCGCAATGAAGAAACGGTGCTTGTTGCCGAATTCGATCTCGATCAGCTGGAAGTTCAGCGTATTGAGTGGGGCATTTTCCGCGATCGGCGTCCGGATCTTTACAAGAAAATTGCTACTTATGATGGTGAGCAGGTACTGTAATCGCAATGCTCATTCCGTTGTTGAAAGGAATTTTACTGGGGCTCTCGATCGCTGCACCGGTCGGGTCCATTGGTATTTTATGTATACGAAGAACGATCACATTAGTCAGTCAGGCATTGCTTCAGCTGTTGCCCTGGTGTTCGGGGTATTCGTAGGCTCCGCCTTATGGTGGTTTGCGCTAAGTACTGTGATTGGCATGCTTCGAGATCGTATTCATGTTACGGCTTTTCGCTGGATCAACCGAATATCGGGTGTCATATTAACCGTGTTTGTCTTGGTAGCCATCATAGGGCTGCTCCTTGGGGAGTAGCTCTTTTTTTGATGATTTCATTGTTGAACAAAAGCAAACGGAAACTACGATCCGCTATTTATCAAATATCCAGCCTTTTTGAGCGTAGAGGGAACATGGAGACGTTATTTTGCCGTTTTTGCCTTCATGAGAATTCGGGGTGTTAGAACTAGGTCGGAGAGAAGTCACTTTCCGGTCTAGTTCTTTTTTCTTCAAAGACGCCTTGCAAATGTCCTCAAATTTATGACAAAATCAACATAGATTCACTGAGTGATGGAGCAAGCTTAGAAACGTGAGTTTCTTGGCGTTAGGGAGAGCACACTAATGAAATAACAAAATGTGATTATCATCTGGGAATGCTTTATTTTTTTTGTATATGGGTTATATATATATAAATGATTGGAGTGATCGTGCGATGGACTCTTCCAAATATCAGAAATATTTCTCAACCGACGGCTTCTGGCTGAAACTGAAAAAGGGCGCCAAAAAGGCAGGCAGCAAAGTCATTTACAGCGGATTGCTGCTCTTCTACGCCGTAGAAAGTCCAAAAACACCGCTTAGAGCAAAAGTTCAAATCTACGGCGCGCTGGGCTATCTCATTTTGCCGTTGGATCTTTTGCCGGATTTGCTGCCGATTATCGGATATGTAGATGATTTAAGTGCTCTGGGGTTAGCCTTGGCATCTGTCGCAAGGAGTATCGATGACGATGTGAAGCGCAAAGCGAAGAACAAGCTGAGGGATTTTCTTGGTGATGATGTGATGAACAGCAAGGATATTATCGATATTGATGGGCAGCTTGTAGAGCAGAAAGAGAAGGAATCAGAGAGCGATGAGCAAGGAGTAAAATAGGGTGTTGCTGACTACTCCCCGGGCAGTTTGCAAAGCGTTAGCTAATCTAAGTAATTAAAGCTTCAGAACGAGCTAATGGTAGAGGATTTGTGCAGTAACTGGGTGAGTTGGATGCGACTACATGCATAAAGTGCATCAAATCATCGTATATTTTCTGTTTGAAGTAGTAATGATGTATTTTCTGTACATCAAATCTCCATATTTTACTCATTTAAATTAGAGTAGTCTCCAAATGAGAAAAGACACCCAAGAGGTGTCTTTTTTATTAACAGCTAGAATTCAGCAAGAAATCGTCCACCCGTAAGAATCCTCAATCCTTCCGTATTGAATCCCAGTAATCGTATCGTAAAGCCGACGAACCAGATCACCAATGTTACCTTGGTTAATCACCATGGGCGTACCGTTCCACAAGAGACTGCCAATAGGGGACACGACGGCAGCCGTACCTGTACCGAAAGCCTCCTCTAGAGTTCCGTTCTCATAGGCGAGAACAATGTCATCGATCGAAATTTTCCGCTCTGTAACCGGAATGCCCCACTCTTTCAGCAGGTGAATGATGCTTTTTCGTGTGATGCCATCCAGAATACTGCCGCTAAGGTTCGGGGTCACAACTTCCCCGTTGATTTTGAAAAAGACATTCATGCTGCCTGCTTCTTCTATATAAGTCTTCTCGATGGCATCCAGCCAGAGCACTTGAGCACAGTTGTGTTCTTTGGCGAGGGCTTGTGCTTTGAGGGTTGCAGCGTAATTACCAGCTGTTTTGGCACTGCCTGTACCACCTTGAACGGCCCTGGCATAATGGCTTTCTACAAGGATGTTGATGGGTTGAAGCCCTTCTTCATAGTAGGAGCCTACCGGTGACATAATGATTACGAACGAATAGCGCGATGAGGCGCGCACCCCTAAGCCGGCTTCGGTAGCAATCACAAAAGGACGAATATATAAAGAGGACCCCTTCTTTCTGGGCACCCACTCCGCATCCACACGAACGAGGGTTTGAATGGCGCCTACGACGAAATTTTCATCCATTTGAGGCATTTGCAGCCGGTCGCTGGAACGGTTTAGTCGCTGTGCATTTTGGTCAGGTCGGAATAGAACAATCTCATCCTTTTCCGTACGAAAAGCCTTTAACCCCTCGAACACGGCTTGCCCATAATGGAAAACCATCGCTGAAGGATCATGGGAAATGGGCCCATAAGGGATAATACGCGGATCATGCCAGCCTTTTCCTTCCTCGAAATCCATCATAAACATATGATCGGTAAAATGACGCCCGAACCCTAAGTCCTCTTCAAAACGGGGCTTTGCTTTACAACTCAGATTGTGTTCGATTCGAATCTGTCCATACATCGCCATCAACCACCTTTTCGAATGTGCTTTCTTGTTATCGTTACTATAGATAAATAACAATCATTGATCAATTGCGAATAATCAATTACCATCATAGTTAATAACTATGATCGGAGGCATACCAAGATGGAGCATCGATTGTTGGAATACTTTTTAGCGGTATGCGAAGAACTCCACTTCACGAAGGCAGCGGAAAAGCTTGGCATCAGCCAACCCACACTTAGCCAACAGATTCGTTTGTTGGAGCATCGGGTAGGATCCCCCCTTTTTCAGCGAATCGGAAAAAAGATTTACATCACAGAAGCAGGTGAGATCCTTCATAAACATAGCAGGAACATGTTCCATGAGTTGGATCAAGCTCAGGCGGCTATTAATGAGATCCAGGGTATGCAGCGGGGACGGCTGCGTATTGGTTGTTCCGGTAATCATTTGCTCACCGCGACGATTATTGCTTTCCATGCCCTCTACCCGAAGATCGAGCTATCTGTGACCGAGCTCGCTACCGAGGAGACGAAGGAGCGTCTGCTGAGCAACCAGCTTGACATCGGCGTGGTTTTCCTGCCTGATGAAGATGAACAGTTCCATTACATCCCGTTGTACAATGAACAGCTGCGGTTTGTTATTTCGGACAAACATCCGCTAGCACAGGCGAAAGCCATTCGTTTGGCGGACTTAGCCCAGCTTCCAGTCGCTATGCTCCAGAGAAAGTTTTATGTTCGGCAAATGATGGATGATTGCTGTGAGCAGTCTGGCTTTGAGTGGAAGCCGGCGATAGAGCTCTCAACCTTGGAGTCACTGCTTCAGATGGCCAAAAATAATGTAGGCGGAGCTATTTTGCCACAGTCCTATGTGGACAGTATCCGCAGCAGCGGCATCCGGAGTATCCCGATAATAGACCCGATTCCCCAGAAGGACGTCGGCATTGTTTATCGGAAGGATATGTTCCTGTGTAAGACAATGGATATGTTTATGAAGCAATTGATGCAGCAGTTTTTTTTGTAGACATAGGAAAGATAACAGAGCGCGGGAAATTGAAAGACATAAGACAGAAGACAGAAGACAAAACAGATTTAGGCATTTAACATGTAAAATGAGGGATGATGTATGGAACATATATACGTATACGCCTGCCACGAAGACGAGCAGGCGCTGTGCCAGTTAGAGCTGCGCACCTTACTGGGCGCAGAGGCAGTGCTTGGCGCGCGCTACGCGGTTAGCGCGCGTCGTGTAGAGCCGAGCCGCAGCCCGTTTCTGAAGCTGCGGCTGGATGTGTTGTTCGAGGCCGGCAGCTTGCCGGAGCTGGCCTCGATGGTGGCAACGTTGACCGTGCAGGGGTCAACGTTCAAGGTTGCGTTCGCGGAGACAGACGCTGCCGTCAGTACGGACCGCCAGCGCGAGGTCGCTCTCGAAATAGGCCGGCATCTTCGCGGCAAAGCCGAGATGCGACGGCCGGAGCAATGGTTCGCCGTGACGGAGCTGGGAGGCCGATGGTTGTTCGGCCACTGCAGCTACGGCGAAGCCGTGTGGCTTCAGCATCAGCAGAAGCCACAGAACTACTCCACCGCCCTGAGTACGCGCGTAGCGCGGGCGGTGGTGAACATTGCCGTGCCCATTGTTGCGGGCACGAAAGCCATTGACCCGTGCTGCGGCATCGGCACGGTTCTGGTGGAGGCGATGTCGATGGGGATCGACATCGTGGGCTGCGACATCAACCCGCTGGCGGTGCGCGGTGCGCGGGTGAATCTCGAGCACTTCGGCATGCCCAACGTGGTGAGCATCGCGGATATGCGGACCCTAGGCTTGGTAGGTGAGCATGTTTCGTCACCGACCAGCCTTGGATGCATAGGCGAGCAGGTAGTGGAATCACCGACCAGCCAGCAGGTCCGCTATGATGCGCTCATCCTAGACATGCCGTACAATCTCTGCTCGAAGCTGCCGGAGGACGAGCAGCTTCAAATGCTCCAAAGCGCCCGCCGATTAGCGAACCGCGCGGTTATCGTTACGACGGAGCAGATCGATCCGCTCATCGCGAAAGCAGGATTTCGCATCGCAGAGCGCTGCACCGTCAATAAAGGTAACTTCATCAGACAAATTATCGTCTGCGTCTAGCACTAATAAAGCATTTTACCAAGCGGTCCATCTTCAGTGATGATATCCTGGATGGCATACACAGAAATAGGAAAATACAAAAATCCATAGACATAAGCGGCCAGCTCATACACTTGAAAATAAATGACCAAAGCCTTATCGGCGATATAAAAATCCTGGTCGGGTCTAATACGATTAAATTCTACCAACAAAGGAATATCCCGAGTTTTAAGCTCAGCCTTAATAATGGCACTAAGCTTGGCAACATAATCGCTGCCGGGCTTAAACAGATCTTTGAGCGCATAGGCTTTGCCTGATTCCGTGTTGAAGGTCAGTGCGTTTTGGATCGTTAGTCCATGGGCTCCGCCCGAAAAAGCATAATTCCATAAGGTCAAGCTAAGGATACCGCGTTCATTCGTCTTAAGCTCATAATGAGCCGTCACGTCTGTCTGCGGATTTTGTGGATAGCCTTGCTCGCGAAGCTGCTTATTAACTGCGTTAACAATCGCTGTGTTCATTGCAAGCTCTGCCGTGTAAGGCGAATGCTTCACAACAGCTGGGTACAGTAGGTTTAATTTATCACGAAGCACTTTATACGTCTGTATACTAACGGGTTCATCTAATCCGTTCATCTTCATCATCCATCCATACGTTTTTGTTACAATTTATTCCGTGGGTGGGCGTTTGGTTCAATGTTCTTGGAGATGTTGGAGAATAAGAGTCTCGAAAGACTCCTATTGCGGAATAAAATACAACAAACAGAAGAATAGAAGCCCTAAAAGACTTCTATTTCCATCAAATTACCTACTATAACTCACTTTTTTTGAAAATAAGAGTCTCTAAAGGCTGTTATTTCGTTCAAAAGGGATGAAAACAGAGAAATAGCAGTCTCTGGAGGCTCTTATTTGGGGAAGCGCGGAGAGGTAGGGAGTAGAGGAAGGAAGAAAGGAAGGAAGGAAGGAAGGAAGGAAGGAAGGAAGGAAGGAAGGAAGGAAGGAATAGGCGATAGAAGTAGGAGTTAGGAAGTAGAAAGATGGAGGAGCGCAGCTGTGCTAGAGAAGTGGAAAAGTAATTGTGTGTAGAAGTGAGTAGTGCAAAGTGGAGTTGATCAGCAGAAGTTTGGTGAAGTGGTGCTGGACAAGGGGAGTAAAGAAGTAGAAGGCTAGACGAATGGGGTGCACAAGTGTGGAGAATTGGAGCAGTTAAAGCACTCTGATTGGTCGAATTTGGCAGCGAGGTTCACTCAGCTCATCCGCCTATTATCCTTTAATACCAAAAAAAAAAGCTCTTCCTCGGTCTCGATAGACCAGCAGGAAAAGCTCTTTTTGCAGTGCTTTATAGTTGTCTAACGGTGTTAATTCTTAATCATCTAAAATGATTTGCAGCGGATTACTCTTGTGAGGACGTATCTTCATTGGCGCTGGAGTTTGTTGCTGTACCTTGAAGCAAGGAGTTTAATTCCTCCACTTTTTGTTTAGATTCGCTATCTTCCGCGTTGGCTTGTGCGGCATTAATGCCATGGCTCACCACATCATCACTGCTGTTGGTCGTTGACATTTGAAATCACCTCCTCTAAGTTTCAGTTGATTAGTAAGTATAAGTTAACGGTGAACTTAAACTTAAGGCATCAACCCTGATAAACGCACTCGTCCTAAAGGACAGCGTAAGCCGTTTATCTTTGACTAACTAAGTATGTCTCTATTTTCCAGTAAACATACAGGCAGTTTATTTGATATTAGAATGTAACCGCTATTAATCATAGGTAAAGACTATAAAGAATGTCTATTCTAACTATTTCACAAATATCGTAAGGGAGAGCATAATAGAAGAAAATGGAAAGGTGATGATTTGCGTATGGGGAAATCATTTGAAGCGCTGCTGCCGGAGCATGAAGCATTTATCGAGAAGCAGCACATCTTCTTTGTGGGATCGGCACCGCTATCGGCGGAAGGACATGTTAATCTTTCTCCGAAGGGTCATGATGTGCTGCGTATTTTATCAGCGAATGAAGTGGCCTATTTGGACTTAACGGGGAGCGGGAATGAGACAAGCGCGCATCTGGAGGAGAATGGACGAATTACGTTGATGTTCACAGCCGTGGAAGGACCTCCGATGATACTGCGCCTGTATGGGAAGGGGCAAGTTGTTTTGCCAGGTACCCCAGAGTGGGAGAAACTGTCTCCGCGGTTTACGTTGCTGCCAGGAGCTCGGCAAATCATCGTCGTCCAAGTCCATGAGGTCAAAACATCATGCGGTTACAGTGTTCCCTTTTACACGTATGAAGGAGAGCGGAAAACCCTGCAGAATTGGGCGACGAAACAAGGCGAGCAAGGGTTGAATGACTATTGGCAAGCAAAAAACGTGACAAGCATGGACGGACTGCTGACGACACTCGGTCAAAAGTTATCCACAGACACTGTATAAGATCGCATTTTTTTAGTCAAAATGTTTCCGCAACACCTCCGGCGCTTCTCGGCTTTTACGCGTCGCGCTATCCATCGTTACGCTGGTGACAAGGGCATCAGCACATAGCTCGCCTTGCTTGTTGAAAATCTCTTGCTTCAGCACATAGCTGGAGCGTCCCATTTTGTCAGGGCGGCAGGTGACCGTTAATTGATCTCCTTGTTTGCATTCTTTTTTATAATTGATGGTGATGTTCACGGTAACAGTTTGAATCCCCATCGCGCCAAAGGTTTCATAGGATAGCTGGGACTGCTCATACCATTCCTCGCGCCCCCATTCTAGGTACTCCAAATATTTGGCATTATTGACGTGTCCATTCACATCAATTTCCGTTGATCTGACGATAATATCAAGTTTGGATTCCATGAAAATGAGCTCCTTCTTTTACACCTGGCATGGGCAGGTGTTTTTGTTCATTATAGCTCTCCTACGGGTGTGAAAACCAGTAAAAGGCTCATACTGCTCCATAATGTGGGCAAACTATGCCTTGCGTGTTTGGTGATGTCAGTAGATTGGTTAACTTATTTTATCTGTATATAAAGCTAGGTTCAGGAGGCGGTGCAAAATGGCGCAAGATTATCGCGTTGAAAAGGATACGATGGGTGAAATCAGAGTACCTGTGGATAAGTTATGGGGGGCTCAGACGCAGCGCAGCTATGAGAACTTTAAGATTGGCACGGAACGGATGCCGGTGCGGTTGATTGGGGCTTTTGCTTTGTTGAAAAAGGCCGCTGCGCAGGTGAACCGCGAGCTAGCCGGGTTAACTCCAGAGAAGGCGGAGGCGATTGCGCAGGCTGCCGATGAAATCGTGGAGGGCCGCTGGAACGACGAGTTCCCGCTCGTCGTCTGGCAGACGGGCAGCGGGACGCAGTCGAACATGAACGTCAACGAGGTGATTGCTCACCGAGGCAGCGAACTGCTGGGAGATGGCGGCGAACGCATACATCCCAACGATGATGTGAATCGTTCGCAGAGCTCGAACGATACGTTCCCCACCGCGATGCATGTCGCTGGCGTCATCGCGGTGGAGGAGGAGCTTTTGCCTGCGATGGAGCTTCTGCAGGCTACGCTCCAGAGCAAGATGACGGCCTTCGCCGACATCGTGAAGATCGGCCGCACCCACCTGCAGGACGCCACCCCGCTGACACTGGGGCAGGAGATCAGCGGCTGGTGGGCGATGCTGGAGCAGACGGCGCGCATGGTGCGCAGCAGCGTCGATACGATGCGCGAGCTGGCTATCGGCGGCACCGCCGTCGGCACAGGGCTGAACGCGCATCCCGAGTTCGGCGCGCGCGTCGCCGAAGCTTTGTCTCGCGAGACGGGCACGCGCTTCGTCTCAGCAGAGAACAAGTATCATGCGCTGACCAGCCATGATCAGATCGTTTACGCCCACGGCGCGCTGAAGGCGCTGGCGGCGAACTTAATGAAGATAGCCAACGATGTGCGGTGGCTATCTAGCGGTCCCCGCTGCGGGATCGGTGAAATCACGATCCCGGAGAACGAGCCCGGCAGCTCGATCATGCCGGGCAAGGTCAACCCCACGCAGAGCGAAGCGATGACGATGGTCGTTTGCCAGGTGATGGGCAACGATGCGGCCATCGGCTTCGCCGCCAGCCAGGGCAACTTCGAGCTGAACGTGTTCAAGCCCGTGATCATACACAATTTCCTGCAGTCCGTGCGGCTGCTGGCTGATAGTATGCGCTCGTTCAACGATAACTGTCTCGTTGGCATGGAGCCGAATCGCGAGGTGATTCAGCGCAATCTCGAGCAATCCCTTATGCTGGTTACAGCGCTCAACCCGTACATCGGGTATGAGAAAGCGGCCAGCATCGCGAAGCAAGCCCACAAAGAAGGGCTGACACTGAAGGAGTCAGCCGTGAGCAGCGGCTACTTATCGGCTGAGCAGTTTGACAGCTACGTGCGTCCGGAAGACATGGTGAGTCCAAAGGCAACGTGAATAGTAACCGGGGGAGACGGAGGGAATGTCTCCACACCACAAAAGAGGTTGGGACGCAGTTTAAGACTGCAGCTCAACCTCTTTTTGTGCCTGTCCCACCCGCACCCAACTGCAAAAAGTGCAGCAAATTCGAGATAATTTATCATCCTACGTAATAAAGATGCAAAAAGTACATCAAATTCAACTGAATTCGTCAATTTCGACTGTTTTTGGGGGGATTTACTGCACAGAATGCAGCAAAATCCCCAAAATACGCTCTATTCTACGAATTTAACTGCACAAAATGAAGCTTTTACTCGCAAAGCTGGCTTCTGAAGTGATTTGCAGGATCGGACGTTGGAGGTGGGTGCTTCGGATATATGGTGTGCAGTGTACCAGATGTAGGTTCCAGCAGGAATCTTTTATGGTTTGCAAGGTATCAGATGCAGGCTGCAGCAGATCTAATGTAGTTCACAGGGTTTCAGCAATCTTTTGCAATAGGCTTCAAATGTGGTTTGCATAGGTCTTCAGCTGTTTGTCACAGTTAGCCCAATAACCCCACCCACCGTTTCCCTTCACATGTAGTTATGCATGTTTAATTTTCGTTATATAACGGAATATAAGAATCAAGTACTCTTAGATATGTAAGCACATACATTTAAGATTACCTGGGAGGTCACATATCAGATGAAAAAATCATTGAAACAATGGGTCGGTGTTGGAACCACAGTTATCATGGCAGCAACGGTTGTTGCAGGATGCGGGAGCACGCCAGAGACGATGAAACAGCCAGCAGCTTCACCAGGTGCAACCGCCGCTAATGCGAAGCCTTTTGCAGGAAAGACGATCTCTTTAGTAGCAGCGAACCATCCTTGGGCAGATGCAATCAAGCCTTTGCTGCCTGACTTCGAGAAGGAAACGGGGATCAAGGTTAACGTTGAGAGCTTTTTCGAGGATCAGCTGACACAAAAACTAACCGTACAATTTACATCCGGTTCTGCGACACCAGACGTTTTCATGTATCGTCCGCTTCAAGAGGGCAAGCTTTTCTATAAAAATGGTTGGGTTCAACCGCTGGATGATTATGCTCAAAAAGCAAAGGACTATGACTTCGCTGATTTTGCTAAATCAGCTGTTGGTTCCACAACTGTAGATGCGAAGCTAGCTGGTATTCCGATTATTACTGAGCAAGAAATTTTGTACTACCGCAAAGATCTGCTGCAAAAAGCTGGTATTGCGGTACCGAAAACGTTAGATGAGCTGCAAGCAGCAGTTAAGAAGCTGCATGATCCGAAGAACGAAATGTACGGTTTTGTGGCTAGGGGCCAACGTTCACCGCTAGTTACGCAAGTATCTTCCTTCTTATACTCAGAAGGTGCGGACTTCACGAATGGCGATAAAGCGACGATTAACACGCCAGAAGCGATCAAAGCATTTACAACGTACGGCACTCTACTTAAGGATTATGCACCTCCAGGCGTACTCAATATGTCTTGGCCGCAAGCTTTCGGTATTTTCGCTCAAGGGAAAGTTGCTTTCTTAACGGATGCGAACTCACTGTACAAAAATGCGACAGATCCAGCGAAGTCCCAAATCGCCGATCAAGTTGGTTTTGCAGCAATTCCTGCGGGTAAAGCAGGTTCCAAACCTTACAGTATTACATCTTGGGGTCTTGCAATGAATGCCAAATCGGGTAATAAAGATGCGACTTGGGCATTCATTCAATGGGCAACAAGCAAAGATATCGTGTTGAAAACACAGCAAAAAGGGAACCCAGGCGCTCGTGCATCGGTATGGGATAAACCAGAAGGTACGACAGGCTTCCCAGCTGATCTTGTTCCTATCATTAAAGAAAGCTCCAAAAACGGTGTTGACCACGACCGTCCAACAGTAATTAGTGTAGGTGAAGCTCGTGATGCCGTTGGTGAAATCGTACAAAAATTAATGACTGGTGAAACGAACATTCAGCCAGTAGCAGACAAAGCGAATGCAGCTTTGCAAGCGATTATGGATAAAGATAAAACGAAATAAATACAGCACGATTGTTAGCAATGAGGGTCATCTCAAGTGGCCCTCTTCACCCTTTGCATAAGGGTACAATTTCATCAGGAAGGGTGAATGAAGTCATGCAATACAGTTGGTTTAACCGCAATTTAAAATGGATTTATACACTTCCGGCGGTCATCTTCGTCCTGTTGATGATGTTGTTTCCAATCATCTATACATTCCGAATTAGCTTCTATGAGTGGAGCATGTCCGCAACAACACCGCCACTTTTTGTAGGGTTGTCGAATTATATCGCCTTATTCAAAGACGAACGCTTTTGGCATGCCACAGGTTCAACGTTCTACTTCACAATCATGGCCCTTGGGCTTGAAGTTATCCTGGGGATCGCGATTGCCTTGCTGCTGTCGAGGGAATTCAAAGGCAAAAACATCGTAAAAACGGTATTCCTGCTGCCCATGGTAGCAACACCGGTAGCTATGGGCTTGGTGTGGATGCTCATCTATGAGCCGACCATTGGGGTAGCTAATATGATGCTCAAATCGATGGGGTTGAAGCCTTTACTATGGCTAGCCTCACCTAATCAGGTTATACCTTCCTTGGTTATTGTAGACGTCTGGCAATGGACACCAATGATTGCTCTGATTATTATGGCAGGCTTAGCTACACTTCCAACCGATCCTTATGAGGCGGCAGATGTGGACGGTGCAACCGCATGGAGAAAGTTCGTTTCCATTACGCTGCCCTTGCTGAAACCAACGATCATTGTAGCGGCGATGCTGCGCTTAATCGATGTGTTGAAGACGTTCGATATTATTTATGCGACCACACAAGGCGGACCGAATTTTGCTTCAGAGACATTGAACTTGTATGGCTATGTGCTCGGATTCCAATACTTTAAGTTGGGTATGGCTTCATCGTTACTTGTTATCTTCTTTGCTCTGGTGATGGGACTGACTTTATTTATGATATGGATGCGCAAACGATTGGAGGGAACCTCATCATGAAGCCAAAGAAGGGCTTAAGATTTATACAAATGCTGCTAACGTTCCTAGTCCTAATCGCTTTTGGTTTTCCATTTATCTGGATGTTATTGGCTTCTTTCAAGACACAATCACAGATTTTATCGACAGGCGATATCTTCTTTTTCAAACCGACTTTTCATAACTATGTCAGTGTGTTCAAAGAGTACAATTTCATGAAGTTTATTTGGAATAGCTTCCTTGTTGCAGCTGGATCAACGCTTTTGTCCCTCATTTTAGGGCTTCCTGCAGCGTATGCAATTGCAAGACATCACCTTCACAAACTGGGACTTCTCATCTTAGTTGCGAGAATTATTCCGGGAATCACATTCTTGATTCCTTGGTTCATCCTGTTCTCCAAGATCCATTTGGTAGACACGTATACAGCTTTAATTCTAAGTCATATGCTTGTTGGATTACCGTTTATTATTTGGATTATGATTTCATTTTTTGAGGCACTTCCTACGGAAATCGAAGAGTCTGGGCTTATCGATGGATGTACGCATCATCAAGTGTTTCTGCGCATTATTTTACCTATCTCAGGACCAGGTGTCATTACAGCATCGTTACTCTCCTTCATATTTTCGTGGAACAATTTTATGTTCTCGGTTATCTTGGCAGGGGACAAAACCAAAACATTACCGATCGCTGTGTTTAACTTTATGTCCTATTCTGAAATCAACTGGGGTGCGCTGATGGCAGCGGCTTGTATCATTACACTTCCGGTTCTGATCATTGCTTTAGTGTCTCAACGCTACGTGGTCAGCGGACTTTCTGCTGGTGCAGTTAAAGGCTAATAACGAAGACATAACGATACGAGGGTAGTCGTTACCTTTTCTTTGCATGACTTCTCTCGTATAGTTAACTCTAAGTTAAAAAGCTTAGCAGAAGCATGGAAGGTGAGCCCAGCGTGCCGTATAAACTTAATATTTTCAGCAAAATTCTCATTCTATTGGTTCTACTCCTTATCCCTATTGTGCTGCTCTACAGCTATACGAATCGGATAACGAATAACGTTGTTCAAGACCAGATTCAGTCATCGAATTTAAACCAGCTGTCTTTCTTCATGCATCAATTGGATGGGGACGTGGAGCGATTAGCGATGTCTCCCGTTATTCTTGGCAGCGATCCTTACATAAGGGAATTTATCGACAGGAATGAGTCGCCTGATTATGACATGCTGAAAGAACAGTCGCGTATTATACAAAAACTTAGCCTTCAAAGTGTCTCCAGCGGATGGGTGAATGAACTGACCATTGCCATTCCACATGGGAAGCAAGTGTTATCTTCCAGTATTTTTGTGAATGGGACGGATACTTGGCCTTGGGATAGTCCGATAAAGCGAACATGGACGTATGAGGAACGCAAGGGTGACAATGGGGTAGGGTCGTTCGTTAGGGAAATTAGTGAGCCGATACGTGCCCAGGTTGCCGGTCAAGCTAATGTGCTTTATCAAGTAAGGTTCAGCGTGCAGAATATGATTCAACTGCTGGATGTGTACAAGCAAGATAAACGAAGTGATCCTTTTTTGGTTGATGGGCAAAATAGGGCGGTTTTCAATAGCTCGTCGAATCCGTCGATTACACATACAATCCATGAAAGATTGGCTGGTCAAAGCTTACCGCTTACCGGCCAAGTTCAATTTGAAATCGCCAATCAACAGTATTTGATCAGCTTTGTCAAATCGGAACAGTTGGATTGGTACTTGGTTGATTATGTACCGGTGCAGAAGATACTTTCGCCTATTACGATGACGCGTAAATTGTTTTACGTCTCTATTGCTCTGCTGCTTGTGATGAGTATTCTGGCTTCTTTCTTGCTGTATCGTAACGTACAAATTCCGATTGGCAAGATGATTCAAAGTGTACAGCAAGTGAAGCGAGGCGATTTATCAGCTCGGATCGCGTATAGAGCCAAAAATGAATTTGATTTCCTCATCCAACGATTTAATGAGATGGCCGAGCAAATTCAAGTGCTTGTAGAGGATGTTTATGCGGAGAAAATACGTTCACGTGAAGCGACCTTGAAGCAGCTGCAATCGCAGATTCACCCGCATTTTCTGTATAACTCCTTATTCTTCATTATCAATTCAGCAGAGATGGAAGATAAAGAATCAGTCGTAGCCATGTCGCAGAATTTAGCTGAGTTTTACCGTTACACGACGAGAGTCGAAAAGCAAAGCGTGCGGTTGCGAGATGAGCTGGATTTGGTAGGCCATTATTTAACGATTCAGAATCTCCGTATACACCGGTTGAAATATGAAATAAATGTGCCGGAAGAGATGTTGGACGAGTGGGTTCCCCGACTTATTTTGCAGCCGCTAGTAGAGAATGCCATTGTCCATGGGATTGAGCGCAGCGCAGAGGGTGATCGAATCACGATCACGGGTGAGCAGAAAGATGGTTGGAACCGACTGATTGTTGAAGATAACGGCGGAGGGCTGGATGAAGCGGGATTAGATAAGCTGCTTAAACAGCTGGAGGCTCCAATGTCCGATGAGATTGGCTGTGGAACATGGAATGTCCACCACCGTTTGTATTATCAGTTCGGGGAAGGCTCCGGACTTACTTTTGAACGAGTACATGACGGTGGTTTAAGGGCCGTACTGACTTGGAAACACAACTCGCAGGAGAGTGATCCAGCCACCGAGGTGATAAAACGATGATTCAACTATTGATTGTCGATGACGAAGCGCATGTCGTGGATCGGCTTCAGTCTACGATTGACTGGGCATCTATCGGGATTGAGCAGGTTTTTAAGGCGTATTCCGGTAAAGAAGCGCTGGAGCTGCTCGAACAAATGTCGATTAATATCGTGATTACGGACATTCAGATGCCAGGTATCTCCGGTTTGCAATTAATTGCTGAGATCAACCGTCGTTGGGCGAAGACCAAGTGCATTCTCTTGTCCGGATACTCGGACTTCAACTATGCCAAAGAAGCGATTCTTCAGGGCTCGGAGGATTATTTGCTCAAGCCTGTCACGGAACAAGCTTTACTGGCTACAGTCAGCCGAGTGATGGAAAAGCAGCAGAAGGAATGGGAGACCGTCATCTCTACGCAGCGTCTTACGTATACTCTCAAGGAAAACCTCCCTCTACTAAGGGGGAATTTATTGAATGATTTACTTCAAGGGCACAAAATATCGGAACATTCGCTTCGAGAAAAAATGCAGATTCTAGAGCTCCCTGATTACCATGAGCATGCTTGCGTATTGATGATGGTTCGGTTGGAATCGAATTTTCTGGAATATGATACCGGTCATTTATCGTTAATGGAATATGCGATTAGCAATATGGCCGACGAATTATTTGCGGAGAAATTCGATAGCTGGCATACGAAGGATGCTCACGATTATTTGGTTTTTGTGATGAAGCATAAGCAGGAAACACCCGACAAGGAAGATGCTGCTTGGCTGGAACGCACGGCTGCTGATCTCCAATCGGCCGTGAACAATTATTTAAAAGGCAAAATTTCCATCCTTCTGAGCAGTTGGGGCGAGTTCCCGGCCGAAATAAATGCGCTATACAATAGCTCGCTTAGCGCCTTTCGCAAACGTATCGGGAGTGAGCACGAGCTGTTCATGCGGCTTGGCGATGAGTCTGTTCAGACCGAACTATCAGCCTTGCAAAGGCTATATGAGCCGCCAACACTCAATCATTTACTGGAAGCAGCAAGATGGGAAGATACAGAGGAGAAGCTGTCTCTGATATTTGATGAAATGGAAGTTAGATTTTCGGAATCTCAGGAACATCTATTAGAAGTTTATTTCTCGATCGCATCCGCTTTTGCTTATATTGCACATAAGAATGGCCGACAGCTGCATCAGCTCATTGGCGGTGATTACGAACGAATGATGGAAGGTATCCCTTTTCGTACGGTGAATCAGCTGCGTGAATGGTCGATTCGTTCTTTACAACGCATGAAGGAGGATATGGATCAAGAAAGGCAGGACAGCCGTTCAACGCTAATCAAGGATATTAGGTCTTTCATCGACCAGCATCTGGCTAGCGACGTCTCCTTACAATCGATTGCCGATCATGTGTACATGCATCCGGTTTATATATCGAAGATCTATAAACTTGAAACGGGTGAAAATTTAAGCGACTACGTCAATCATGCCCGGATGGATAAGGCTGCGTATTTGCTGAAGAATGGTCAGGATAAGATTTATGAAATTGCCACACAGCTTGGCTATCAACGCCCACATTCCTTTAACCATGCGTTCAAGAAGCATTATGGCATGACTCCGCAAGAGTACCGAGATCAATATTCGTAGTGAACAAATCGTGCTGATTGGTGAGAGGAGTTTGGTCTTGCCCAGCGAATTCAACAAGGGATAGAGGAGGACGATAATCATGAAAATTACGAAGTTGGAACTGTTTAAGGTGCCACCAAGATGGTTATTTCTGAAAATCGAGACGGATGAAGGCATTACGGGATGGGGAGAGCCCGTCGTAGAGGGTAAGGCGGATACGGTTGCAGCAGCGGTGATGGAAATGAGCGATCACATCATTGGCAAGGATCCGATGCGGATCGAGGATATGTTCCAAGTGCTGTACCGCGGCGGCTTCTACCGCGGAGGACCGATCTTGACCAGCGCAATCTCAGGCATTGAGCAAGCACTCTGGGACATTAAGGGCAAATTCTACAATGCGCCCGTCTATGATCTGCTTGGCGGCGCTTGCCGCGACAAGACGCGTGTCTATTCGTGGATCGGCGGGGACCGCCCGAGCGACGTAGGTCAAGCGGCGAAACAGCAGGTCGCTGCTGGATTTACGGCGGTGAAAATGAACGCCACCGAGGAAATGCACTACATCGACTCCATTAGCAAAGTCGATGAAGCTATTGCGCGCATTGCCGCGGTACGCGAAGCCGTCGGCAAGGACGTTGGCATCGGCATCGATTTCCACGGCCGTGTGCACAAGTCGATGGCCAAAATCATCGTCAAGGAACTAGAGCCGTACCGGCCAATGTTCATTGAAGAGCCTGTTTTGCCTGAAAATAATGAAGCGCTTATAGAGATCGCTCGCTACACCTCGTGTCCGATTGCCACGGGAGAGCGGATGTATACGCGCTGGGGCTTCAAAGAGCTGCTGGCCCAAGGAATCGTGGACATTATCCAACCCGATCTATCCCATGCTGGCGGCATCTTGGAAACACGCAAAATCGCCGCGATGGCAGAAGCCTACGATATTGCAATTGCGCCTCACTGTCCGTTAGGCCCTATCGCTTTGGCAGCATGCCTACAGCTGGATACGTGCTCTCCGAATGCCTTCATTCAGGAGCAAAGTCTCGGCATTCACTACAATCAAGGCAGTGATTTGCTCGATTATTTGAAAGATCCTTCTGTATTTAAGTATGAAGATGGCTTTGTGGCTAATCTAACAGCTCCAGGTCTTGGTATCGAGATCAATGAAGAGAAAGTACGAGAAATGGCTGCTATTGGCCACAACTGGAAAAATCCAGTTTGGCGTCAAGCCGATGGTACAGTAGCCGAGTGGTAAGTGAAACAGCAGGAAAGAGCATGAAAGAGCATGAAAGAGCATAGAAGAGCCTCAACTCCAATTTCATGGAATTGAGGCTCTTTTTGTTTTTGTATAGGAATTTATGATTTTCGCAATCTGTGGATATGGTGCTTTATCTGCATGGACTCGCGGGATGATCTGCCGAAAGTCGATTTCCGACTTCTCAGACTCAGTTGTCGGGCTTCGGCTCGCATAGCTCTGGCTGTAAGCGCGGTTTTCGCGCTTATTCGTTTATCCTTGAGCTACTGAATCGGATCAGGAATCATATTCTTTTCCAGCAGTTCGCTATTCGTCTTCATATGCTTCATTTCATTACCCAACTTCTTCATCTCATCCATATCCTGCGCCATGGAGCCATTGTTGGCTTCTGCCAAGGATCTGCTGGCTGATCCATTACAGAGTCGCTCTAGTTCAATTAGCTTGTCCAATGCTGTTCGGCGAACTTGCAGAGGAACGAATTCATTCTCTTGAAAGTCGGCCTCATGGAAATGAACAGTTGTATTCCCGTGTTCAGAGGTGAATGTGGTTAACGTAAGCGGGTAGGCGGTTGATGTGGCATCGTGATAAATATCGAATTTATAGACCGATTTCTCCGTGTACTCGATACGTTCCAACCCCAAATCGGTTAACTGTTGATGCAAGGTGCCTTTATCCATCGTAATCTACTCCTTTCAAGCAAGAGGAAATCGTTAATCCGTCCTTACGAATCTATGTGATACCTTTAGTGTTGGTTGTTTTGGTAATTCGTTTTGGCAGCCTGTAAAGACTCATCTACAAGCTGTTTGCTTTCTTTGGCCTTATCAGCGGCCTCAGAAGCTTGATGGCTAACGGAGTGGGCCATATCCTTTGTTTTCTCACTGACTGCTGATGCAACTTCCTGCGTCTTCTCACTAACAGCTGACGCGATATCTTGTGTTTTATCACTTACGGTCGAGACAAAATCCTGTGTTTTCTGACCTACAGCGGAAGCCAATTGGCTTGTTTTATCATTGAACGTGCGATACGTATTCGACAAGTCTTCACGCAGCTCCGACCCGGCTTTAGGGGCTAATAACAATGAGGTTATCGCGCCTACAGCGCCGCCGATTACTAAACCTAACAATAGTCCGCCTTTGTTTGTTCCGACTGCTTCACTCATGAGTCATCTCTCCTTTAGTTTGGGTGTTGTGGTGTTGCCATGCTTCATACTAGGATGTAACCTTCTTTCTTTTATTTGAAACACAAAAAGCTCATTTTTATTTCCGTTTCATTATATAAGCGAGGAAGCCCAGGCATCCTTGTGATTGAATTTTTTTAAAATGGGTAGTAGATAAAATAAACGATCAACATGTTTGATAATAAATTATGGTAAACTACGATGAGGGTTTCCGTTAACTTTTACCCGAAAGGGGTTTGAGAAATGAGTATTGTGATAGTAGACGATAACGCGACAAATTTACTTATTATTGAAAAAATCCTGCTTAAAGCCGGTTACACCGAGTTAGTTATGGTGTCTTCTGCGAGAGAGCTGTATCAATTATTAGATATGGATTCACCAAGCACGGTTGAAGTGCCGGTTGATTTGATTTTGATGGATATGATGATGCCGGAAATTGATGGGGTCGAAGCTTGTCGAACGGTTCAAGCCGACGAAAGGTTTCGGGATATTCCGATTATTTTCGTGACAGCGATGGGGGATTCCAATAAACTTGCTGAAGCGCTGGATGCCGGGGCACTCGATTATGTGATGAAGCCGATTAATAAAGTAGAGCTGCTTGCGCGTATTCGATCTACGCTCCGCTTGAAATATGAGAAGGATTGGCATAAAGAGCGGGACAAGCGGATTAAGTACGAGCTTGATTTGGCTAAACAAGTGCAGCTTAGTGTACTGAGCAGCCCCATTAAGGATGAGCATATCCAGATCTCAGCGGTCTATAAACCGTCTTCTGAGCTCGCGGGTGACTTCTATGCCTGGTATCCGATTGGACCCAATCGGCATGGGATCATTTTGCTGGATATGATGGGGCATGGCATTTCGTCTTCGCTTGTCTGCATGTATATTTACTCTGCTCTGAAGGATACCATCACGAACATTTGTGATCCTGAAGGTGTGATGCGTGAGCTGAATGGGCGGATGAATCAGCTGCATCAATCCGATAACCTGATTAATTACTATTTTACGGCGATTTATATGGTCCTTGACACGGAACGGCGTACGATTGAGTATGTGAATGCCGGACATCCTGCAGGCATCGCCCTTCTGGATGGTGAAGTGAAATTGCTGACAGAAGGCTGTTGCGCCCTTGGCTTTTTTGAGGGGATTGAGATTACCAAAGGTGTTATTCCCTATGAGAAGGATGCCCGGATTGTCTTATTCACTGACGGCCTGTCGGAGTGGCTCGATGATGAACAGGAGGACGGCATCACCAAAATCATGGGAAGCTTGAAGGCGACGACGACGCACGATCCCGATGGCTTGGTTGAGCGTATTTATCCTTATGCCAAAACGGGTTCTCCACAAGACGATATGTGCTTGGTTATGATAACAACGTAGTAGTTAGCGATGAAAAACATCGACTCAAGCAGCAGATAGGCGAAGATTGATCTTTTCCCGCATCTGTAAGGATGTTTTACATCGTTAAAGGGGCTGGTTTCCGGCTTATCCCATCCGTTAGCGATGAAAGACATCGTCTCAGATAGCCGATTGGCGAAGAATGGCCATCTCCCACAACTGTAAGCATGTTTTACATCGTTAAAGGGGCAAATTTCCGGCTTACCCCATCCGTTAGCGATGAAAAACATCGACTCAAGCAGCAGATAGGCGAAGAATGGTTTATAACAAAAAACGCACAAGTTTTATCCCAAATAGGGAATAAAACTTGTGTGTTTTTTGTTTCAATAGACCCGAAGGCGTGTAATAAGGAGTATTAGATTCCAACACGTTGGGAGGAATTGGGATGGCGACATTGGCATCGGAAGCCAGTTCAGACGCTTTGTATTTGTTACATGAGGGTACGCAGTATCAAAGTTATCATTTTCTGGGTTCCCATGTGGAAGAGCGCAGTGGTCAGATGGGGGTTAACTTCGCAGTTTGGGCGCCAAATGCCAAGCAGGTTAACGTTTCAGGCAGCTTCAATGGATGGGATGGCAGCAATCACCAGATGTCGCTAGCAGATGGCGTATGGACGCTGTTCATTCCGGAACTCGGTGAAGGCACACTATATAAATATGAAATCGTCACATTAGACGATGAATGCTATCTAAAGTCAGATCCTTATGCGTTTCATTCCGAGCTTCGGCCCGGGACGGCTTCCATTGTTACCTCATTGGAAGGTTATGAATGGCAGGACGAGGAGTGGCTGGCGAACAACACGTCAAACCAATTCTTACAACAGCCGCTCCTGATCTACGAGGTGCATTTGGGCAGTTGGAAGCGCAAGGAGGACGGCGGATTCTACAGTTATGTGGAATTAGCTGACGAGCTAGTCGAGTATGTGCATGAACGGGGCTATACGCATATTGAGCTGATGCCGTTAGAGGAACATCCTCTGGATGCGTCTTGGGGCTATCAGGTAACCAGTTATTTCTCGGTTACGAGCCGGTTTGGATCGCCGAAGGACTTCATGTACTTCGTTGATCGTTGCCACCAGAAGGGGATTGGCGTCATTATGGATTGGGTGCCCGCACATTTCTGCAAAGACGCTCACGGCTTGACCCGATTCGATGGGACACCGCTTTATGAATATGCAGACAGCCGAAAAGGTGAACATCCTACTTGGGGGACACAGGTATTCGATTATGCGAAGCCGGAAGTTCTTAGTTTCTTAATCTCCAATGCCCTATTTTGGATGGATGTCTATCATATTGATGGTTTAAGAGTAGATGCCGTTTATAGCATACTTACGCTGAATTTTGATCGAGAAGATGAAGATCGTATTGTGAATGAACAGGGCGGCGATGAGAATCTCGAAGGAATTGCCTTCCTCCAGAAGCTGAATGCCGTCGTATTCTCCAGGTATCCCAATGCACTGATGATGGCGGAGGATACGAGCTCTTATCCAGGCGTAACCGCTCCCGTCGAGAATGGCGGATTAGGCTTTAATTACAAATGGAACTTAGGCTTTACATGGAACACGCTTGCGTATATGAAGAAAAATCAGGAAGAACGCAGCAGTCAGGAAGATCAATTAACGAATTCACTGCTAAATGCTTGGGATGAGAATTATATTATCCCCTATGCGCATGATGAAGTGGTTCACTCCAGTAAATCCCTTCTCGGTAAAATGTCAGGTGATGACAACTGGCAGCGTTTCGCCAATTTGCGAGTGCTGTACATCTATATGATGGGTCATCCGGGTAAAAAACTGCTTTTCATGGGAAATGAATTCGGTCAGATCGATGATTGGAATTCGGAAGCATCGCTGGAATGGGATTTATTGAAATTTGAAGAACATCAGCAATTTGAGCATTTTGTGAAAAATATGAATCACTTCTACATAGCGGAGAGAGCCTTATGGGAATTGGATTATGAACCGAGCGGCTTCGAACCGATTAACGCTGAGGATAAAAGCGATGGACTGGTGTCTTTCATTCGGAACGCTGAAAACGACGATGAACATCTCGTCATCATGTGTAATTTCAAACCAGAGGCTCATGAGGGATATCGACTAGGGGTGATGAGGCCCGGGCGTTATCAGGAGGTCTTTAATAGTGATAAGCAAGAATACGGCGGATCGGGCGTGACGAACGACAGTACGCTAGTCTCCGAAGAGTGGACATGCCAAGATTGTCCATATAGCATAACCGTAACAATACCTCCCCTTGCAGCAATCGTACTCAAATATATTCCAGCGAAAGGATGAGATGATTATGAAAAAGCAGGAATGTGTAGCTATGCTATTAGCTGGCGGTGAAGGTACTAGACTAGGTCCTTTAACTAAAAATATCGCTAAACCGGCTGTTCATTTTGGCGGAAAATATAGAATTATCGACTTTACCTTGAGCAATTGCCGTAATTCCGGTATCGATACGGTCGGTGTACTGACGCAGTACAAGCCAGCTGTTTTGAATGCCCATATTGGCAATGGGGAAGCCTGGGGCATGGCGAGTGAAAGCGGCGGCATCTCCATTCTGGAAAGGCAAGTTGGCGCTCCTAATGCTTATTCGGGGACAGCGGATGCCATTTATCAAAATATAGCCTACCTTCGTGCACATGATCCAAGCTACGTGTTAATTATTTCTGGTGATCATATTTATAATATGGATTACAGAGCTATGTTCGAGCATCATAAGGCATCTGGTGCCGATGCGACGCTTTCGGTTATTCCAGTGAGATGGGAAGAAGCAAGCAGGTTCGGCATTATGAATACGGACGAGCATCACCGAATTACCGGATTTGCTGAGAAACCGATCAAACCTGTTAGCAATCTGGCTTCCATGGGTGTGTATATATTTAATTGGGATGTGCTGAAGGCATGTCTGGAACAAGATGCGAAAGAAATGACATCTAGTCATGATTTTGGTCATGATATTATACCTGGACTGCTGGCGGCAGGGGCCCATTTATCCGCATATCCGTTTGAAGGGTATTGGAAGGATGTTGGTACGATCGAAAGCCTCTGGGAATCCCATATGGATTTACTTGGTTACACGCCAAGGCTGCAATGGGATCACGATACATGGCCTGTGCTGACCCAAGAACGTGACCATCCGAAAAGCCATGTCGCCCTAAGTGCCAGAGTGAACAATGCGATGATAGGAGACGGCGCAGCCATTCATGGTAATGTAAGTCATTCCGTTCTATTTGATGGCGTTAGGGTTGGTGAAAATAGTAGGATCCTGAACAGTGTCATCATGCCGGGTGTTCAGATTGGAAAAAATGCACTTATTCTTAATGCCGTTATTGGAGAAGGATCCATTATTAAAGATGGAGCTATTGTTGGTAAGCCAGGTGGTGCAGAGATTATTGCAATAGGTGAGAAAACAGTGGTAGGACGCCATTATCCAGCTGTGATACCTGCTAAGCTGACGGATACGAGGCTGAATTTCGGTTAATCGGACGTAGTAAATGCTTACGATGCTAGTCTTGCTAAAGCAAGACTCTTAGGAGGAGTGTATGATGAAAAATGTTCTTGGCATGATCAATCTCATGAATGAACAGGATGATTTATCAACGCTTACACGCAATCGTTGTGTCGCTGCTGTGCCTTTTGCCGGTCGGTATCGACTGGTCGATTTCGCGCTTTCCAATATGAGCAATTCCGGTATTCAGAAAGTCGTCGTTCTGGCCAATTCGAAGGCGGATTCGCTGCTTGAACATGTGGGTGACGGGCATCACTGGGGTTTAGATGCTCCGGATGCAGGAGGGGTCTCTATTCTCCCTCCTTTCTCCCTATGGATTGATCCCGCGAGTGATACGCGAACCTTCGACTATGGTGATCTCCTTCATTTGTACAGTCATCTCGAGTATTTAAAGTCGTGCACCGAAACCTATATTTTGCTTGCGCCTAGCAGTGTTATTTATCGTTCTAATTTCGAAAATATGGTCGATTACCACCTCAGCAGTGGGTCGGAAATTACGGTCCTTTTTAAACATTTGACAGAGATTGACCGTCATGCTCATATTGGTCGCGCTTACAACTTGGAGATGAATGATCAAGGCCGCGTGACCAGCGCCTCTCCCACCTATCACGCACTGCCGAGCTTAACACCGCAGAATATCGATTTGGACACGATGGTTATGGAGCGGAAACTACTGATCGATCTCATTGAGAAGAGCTTGAAGCGCGGGAGCGAGATCTATCTGAAAGAGGTCATCTGGGCTCATCTAGCCGATATTCATGTACAAGGCTATGCCAATCATGGGTATATGGCAATTATGGATTCCATAGATAGTTACTATGTGCACAGCATGGATCTTCTGCAACCGCAAGGCTGGAAGCAATTCATGATTAATCAAGAGTTTGTCTATACGCGGAAAGAGGAAGAACAAGCAACGGCCTGTAACCATGACGCGCTGATCCGCAATTCGTTCGTCGCTCATGGCTGCCGGATTGAAGGCTATGTGGAGAACAGCATCTTGTTTCCAGGTGTGACGGTAAGTAAAGGCGCCAGTGTTAAGAACAGTGTCATCATGCATGACTGTGAAATTGAAGCAAGCGTGTATTTGGACCGAGTTATTTTGGACAAGCAGGTCGTAGTGGAGCAAGGAGCCGTGTTATGCGGTCAGTACGCACACCCCTTTGTGGCTGAGAAAAGTGGAGTGATCTAATCCAAAAGTGCGAGAGTAGGAGGATCAGATATGAACGTAATGTTACGTGATAAAGGTGCTAAGCTGCTAACACACATAATAGGCTACCGCAGCCGTGTCTATAAGCTGGCTTTGTTCTTTCTAGTCGTTATTCTAGCGATGAGTATCGTCAGATGGACAACTTCTGAACAAATCGGTGAACCGGAAATCATCCTTTCACCGGGGATCATCACTCTGAATCCGGAAGGAGCAGATAACACTTTCGTCCCCGTCCTGCCGCCTACTCTTGCAGCTGCCCAAGCGGAGTCTAGCAGTGATATAGGTGCTAATTTACAGGAGGCTGAAGCTAACTCATCGGTTCCTATGCTCAATAGCCTAGAGGGAATCTCACTTTATGATGATACAGAGTCAGTCATTGCCAAGAAAGGGTACCCACTAACGTTTGTCCAGGATCCCAACTTTGTAGAAGCCTTTACGTATGAATACCCGGATATGAATATTGGCTTCCAAGATGATATCGTGACTTTTGTTCAAATTCCAGCCAAGGTTGGGCGCGTTCAAATCAATGATCAACGGATACCGTTGACGATAAAGGATGTGAAGCGGCTGCTAGGAGAACCCGATTATGTGGCGGAGGATGGTATCGTCTTTCAGCGGAGAGAAGCATTAATTAAGCTTTTTATTGAACCAGAGACACAAGAACTGATATCCATCGATTATTATCATCTTTCAAGTACCTAATGTCTGCAGCTGGCCCTATGGTCAGCTTGAAGGCATATGAAGGGAGATCATCCTATTTAAGGCAAAGCTTGTGTAAATGGTAGAGCCTTGTTACTATTTAGAGAAAGAATAACGTAAGGGAGTGTGGCTAATGTCAGCAGAGAAGTTCCAAGTTGATCAGGAAGAATTGGAGAAATCTATACAGCTTCGTATCAGTGGGGAGCTCGATTTGGCTGCGGCCTTAACGTTCCGTCATGCGCTCGAAGCGGTTGTTCATCGGGCGGATAAGGCGTTAATCCTCGATGTGGGGCAGTTGAGGTATATTGATAGCACGGGGATTGGTATTGTGGTCTCGGCTTTGAAAATTCGGGATGAGTTGAAAGCGCCGTTCACGGTCAGTAATATCCCGGCTGGCATTAAGCGGCTGTTTGATCTTACGGGAATCTCTGGATTCCTGAACGAAGGGATCGAAGGAAGCGCATGAATGTGATTCGTTTACAAATACCCGCGGCAGCGGAATACTTGGATATTGTAAGACTCAGTCTTTTTGGGGTTGCTACCAAGTTAGGTTTCTCTTATGAGGATATCGAGGATATGAAGGTAGCGGTTTCGGAGGCTTGCAACAATGCTGTACTTCACGGGGAACCGCAGAGTGGCAGTGGGCAAATCGAAATTAGCTATGAGCCCGGAAACGACAGATTGACTGTGAAAGTGAAAGATGATGGCACAGGCTTTAATTATCAAGAACGCGACGAGCATACGGTGCCTTTGTCAGGGGCTTCGCCCAGCGAGCTAGAGTCTGGAGGCCTCGGGATTTATCTCATGCAAGCGCTGATGGATGAGGTTACCGTGAACACAGACCGAGGAACCGAAGTCACGCTCGTCAAATATGTCCAAAACAAAACCATGGATTGACGGGGAAACCGCCGATCCGTGGTTTTTTGTTAAGCTAAGTGAGATTGTGTATACAAGTATAAGCTCTCAGGAAGAGACTATTTTCTCCTACATTTTTGTTTTCTGGTTTTTGGGTAAATGGCCAATCAGATAGGCAAGTTGTACAACGTACAACAATTTCCTTGATTTCTTCTTGAAAAGCTCAGGATGTTGTAGTTTATACAACAATTAATCCCTTTTGTAGGCTGTAGAGCTACTTTAGGCTGGAATTGTTGTATTTTCTGCAACAATCGCGTGGAAAATGCGAATTAGCTTGCTTATTGTTGTACAGAGTACAACATGTGTGCGGGTTGGCTCGCTGCATGTTATACAAAGAACAACATGTAAAAGAATTAGCTTGCCTATTGTTGTACACGATGAGCAAGCGAATATACTTTTCGGCGGCATAACTTGCTTGCACCAACCGTTACAGCACTCACAACCAAGTAGGGCCTAAGCCGGTGTTTTTATTTGCCAAGATACGCATCCAGCATCCAGCTGTGCTTCTCAAGCGATGAGCGAATCCCGATGAGCAGATCGGCTGTCGGTTGATCCTTTTGCTCTTCAGCAAGTTCAATTCCCTCTGTCAGCTCCGAGCAAATGCGGGTGAAATCACTTACCAGCTGCTTCACCATTTGCTCAGCCGTCTCCTCATTTTTAGCTTCCTTAATGGACGCTGTGGCCAAATGTTCCTGCAAGGTTGCTGTCGGAATCGTACGAAGAGATAGCATTCTCTCTGCGATAACGTCTAGATGCAAGGCAACCTCTGTATATAATTCTTCGAATTTGATATGTAGAGTAAAGAAATTCTCGCCTTTCACATACCAATGGTAGTTATGCAGCTTCATATAGAGAACCGAAAAGTTAGCGACCTGCTTGTCAAGAATCTCTGTAATCGGACTTGCTTTCGTTGCAGCTTTGACCATTGTAAAATCCCTCCACTTAATTAGTATGGTTGTGCATACGTGTAAGTACCCTGCCTTATGCCTCTTGAAACAGAAAGGAAAGTAAATCGAAAAATTCTACATAAATTGTTTCAGATGCCAAGAACAGGGGTAAGCAATAAGTAATTAAGCAGATAGGGGTGATTGAAATGTTAGTACAAATTAGTGCGATCATTGCAGCCGTTGCGTTTGTGTTCCTTGTCTTCTATTTGATTCAAACTTTGAAATCACTGAAAAACTCATTAGATGAGATCACATTAACGATGGGCCAAATGAAGGATGAAGTCACACAGATCAGTTCGGAAGTACAGGACGTTATTCTCAATACCAATGAGATGGCCATAGATGTGCGTGTGAAGCTGTCGAAGCTTAACCATTTGTTCAGCTCGGTTAACGATGTAGGGCAAGTGATTCACGAGTTAACATCGTCGGTGAAACAATCAGCTGCGAGCTTAATCTCAGCTGTTAAACAAACGAATTTAACCCAACAAACTCAGCCGCTCAGTACGAAATGGAAGACGATTTTGCAAGGTGCTGCCATCACGTATGAGATGTTGCAAAAAATGAAAGCCAAAAAATCACCGCAAACCGGTGTTTCGAAATAGAGAGGGGTCATCTTGTGAACGCTATACGTAAATTTACGGTCTACAAACAATCGAATGGGAAAGAAAATATCATATACTTAAGTGGAGAACTTGATTTATCTGCTGCATCGGAGCTAGCCACCGTACTTGACTCGGTTGTTCATAAAGGAAATGAGATTCTAACGTTGGATTTAAAAGAGTTACGTTATATTGACAGTACCGGAATTGGTATGATTGTCTCCGTGCTTAAAGTTAGAGCTGCGATGAAGGCAGCCTTCCGTATTCATCACATCCCTGCCAAAATCCAGCGATTATTCGAACTAACTGGCATTGCTCGCTATTTGGTAGATCGTGAAGACCAAAGTCAAAACAAAGGTGTAACAGAAAGGAAAGAAGAAATCATATGAGCCCATACATTGGCCTTACGATACCAGCAAAGGCGGAATATCTAGATATTGTTCGACTCACTTTATATGGCGTTGCCACCAAAGCGGGCTTTTCCTTCGAAGATATTGAAGACATGAAAGTTGCTGTGGCAGAAGCTTGCAACAATGCGATCCTGCATGCTTACTCTCATGACCAGTCAGGAAGCGTAGAGGTTCAATTTGAGCACAGCAGCGGCTTTTTGAGAATTTCTGTGAAGGATGAAGGCAATAGCTTTAATTATGTTCAAACAGATGCCGAAGCTGCCTCGCTGCACCATAAATCCATCAGTGAAGCGACGGTGGGGGGACTAGGTTTGTTCCTGATGCAAGCTTTAATGGATGATGTACAAGTATTGACGCATAGCGGTAAAGGAACCGAGGTTATTCTGACGAAGCAACTGGCAAGCCAGCTGAATAGAAAAGAGGAAATGGTATGAATGCGAATGCATCATCCTCGAAACCGTTATATGAAATGTATTCGAAAATGAAGATTTATCGGGAAACCGCATGTCAAGAGACGGCTACGGCGCTGCTGCTGCACTATGAACCCATTGTTCGTATGGCAGTAGGTAAGATGTCACGGAGCCGTCCTGATTTATATGAGGATTTATTTCAAGTTGGACAGATGTCGATGCTGCGGCTTTTTGTACAGTATGACAGCACCATGGAGATTCCGTTTGAAGCCTATGCAATGAAAAGCTTAATTGGTCACTTGAAAAATTATTTGCGTGACAAGTCATGGTACATACAGGTTCCAAGACGAATTAAGGAGAAAGGTTCGCTTGTCCAGCGTGCCCTGGATGAACTGACTGTGAAACTGGAACGTTCGCCGAGTATCGATGAGATTGCGGCTTATTTAGAGCTCAGTCCGGAAGAAACGATTGAGATTCTGGCAGGCCGCGATTATTATAATTACACATCACTGGATACTCCGCTCACGAGTGATGGGGATAGTGCGACCATTGGCGATATGATCGCCGGTCCAACGGATGACTATCAAACCCTCGAGAGACGTATGGATCTTGAAGAGGCGATGACTTGTTTGAAAGAGGAAGAACGTAAGGTTATTGGTCTTATTTATCATGAAGGACAATCGCAACGGCACATTGCCGACCAATTAGGGATTTCTCAGATGAGTGTATCCCGGATTCAGAAGCGGGCGATTGATAAGCTGAAGACGGTCTTAAACCAGAGCACATAAGGAGGCTACCCGATGTCGGGCAACCATTTTCAATTGGAGTACGGGAAGAAAGTACGCTTAGAAAGCATTGATCCTAATGAAACCGGAGCCCTTCACGATCGTGAAGAGGCCGAACCGAATATAGAACGTCTGAGCGAACGATTAGAAACCTTGCAAAATATCTTGTATGCCGAGAAGAAGCAGTCTGTTCTTTTTGTGATTCAGGGCATGGATTGCAGCGGCAAAGACGGCGTCGTTAAGCGTGCACTCGGAAGACTCCATCCACAGGGCTTTCAAGTAAGCAGCTTCAGAACGCCTACTGAAGAGGAATCCGCTCATGATTTCTTGTGGCGCGCTCATAAGGTTGTGCCTGCCAAAGGAATGATCGGGGCCTTCATTCGGTCTTATTATGAGGATGTACTGATAACGCGAGTACACAACTCGATTAACGATTCAGAAGCGAAGAAACGATTCAAGCACATTAACCGATTTGAGAAATTGCTGGAGAGCAGCGGTGTGAAAATCGTTAAGATTTTCCTGCATATCTCCAAGGATTTTCAACTGGCAAAGCTGCGAAATCGGATAACGGATCCAACGAAACGTTGGAAATTCGACAAGAATGATCTCGTGGAGCGAGAATCCTGGGACGAATACCAGAAAGCTTATGAAGATGTGTTTAAGCAGTGCAGCACACCTTCTGCTCCGTGGTATATCGTGCCTGCTAATCATCGCTGGTACCGAGATTGGGGCGTTCTGCAAATTGCTGTAGAAGCGTTGGAAAGCATGAATTTAGCTTATCCAGAATCCGATCCGGAGCTCGATCAGTTGCTTGATCAGTTATAGAAGCAAGCTCAAACTATCTCTCTAGCTCTCTTAATGTGGTATAGTGAGAATAGTAGAATGTTAACATAACATTCTCTACGAACTGTACTAGGAGGCAAACATGTTTAAATCTATTCCTATCAACATAAAGACGAAAATCACGCTAGGATATGTCTGTATTATTCTATGTTTAGGGGCTGCCCTCTTAGTTGTGAGTGATCGAATAACCTCTCTTCAGAAAGAAGTAGACTACATATCCACGCATGATATTGAAGTGCGCGATCTCCTTAACGTTATACAGAAAAACATGATCGATATGGAAACGGGGATGCGAGGCTACGTCATTACTGGGGATGAGCAGTACCTGGATTCCTATGAGGCCGGCAGCCGAGCCTGGCTCGATAATTATAATAAGCTTCATCTTTTAATAAGTGATAATCCTGCACAACAGAAAAGTTTGGAGCAGATCAAGCCAACGATTCAGAACTGGATCAAGAATGGTGGCGATAACGTTGTTAAGTTGAAAAAAGAAAACAATACAGCAGCCATTAATGATTTTTTTAAACAAAATTCAGGAAAAAAATTGATGGATCAGCTGCGCACGCAGTTTGATTCCTTTCTTAGGGTTGAACAGCAGTTAACGGCTGCAAGAGTCGATCAATTAGCAAAAAGCAACTATAATCTTAGAGTTGTTCTTTTTACCGTTTTGGGCATTACTTCTATTTTTGCGGTTCTGGTGGCTGTATTTTTGTCCAATTCAATAACTAGCACGATCAATCGAGTCATTAAGACTATTCGAGATATTACAGCTGCTGAAGGAAATCTAGATGCAAGAATTGAAGTGAGAACCAATGACGAGATAAGAGTGCTGGCAGAAGCAACGAATGATTTGCTGGCAAGCTTAGACAAGCAAAACTGGATTCAAACCAATATAACCGAAGTATCAACCTTGTATCAGGGGATTAACGATATCACGGAATTGAGTGAAACCTTTGTGAGTAAGCTAGCTCCTATGCTGGATGCCGTCTATGGTGTTGTTTACCTCCGTAATAACGTTGGAGGCGAGACTCGGTATGTGAAAATAGCAGGATATGCGGCATCCGGGGTGGATCCCTCAACGGCTAGCTTTCGATTAGGGGAAGGCTTAGTCGGTCAATGTGCCATAGATAAGCGGATTTTCCTGATGGACAATCTTCCGGAGAACCATGTTAAACTAACGTCAGGTTTAGGCGTTTCCACACCTCGAAGCTTACTTGTTGCTCCTATTATGGTGGAAGGCAAAGCAGAGGCAGTTATTGAATTAGCTTCACTTCAACCCTTCCAATCGAAGCATCTTACGTTGGTCGATTCGCTGCAAGAGAAATTCGGAACGGCGATTACGAGTGTACGAAGCCGAATGGAAGTAGAGCGTCTGCTTTCGGAGTCACAGATGTTGGCGGAAGAACTGCAGGCACAATCGGAAGAGCTGCAGACACAGTCTGAAGAACTCCAGATGCAGCAAGAACAGCTGCGGATGACGAATGAGTTCCTAGAGGAACAGAACCATTTCGCGGAGCAGAAAGCGTTAGAGTTGAAGAAAGCAAAAGATGAGCTGGAAGATTTCTCGCTTAAGCTTCAGACGAGTTCGCGGTACAAGTCCGATTTTCTGGCGAATATGTCCCATGAGCTGCGAACACCGCTCAATAGCATAATGATTTTGTCGCAAATGCTTGCGGAAAATAACGGTGACATACAAATGTCGGAGGTTGTGGATTATTCACGTGTCGTTTATGCCGCAGGCAATGATCTGCTCGCGCTGATTGACGATATTCTTGATTTATCCAAAGTAGAAGCGGGTAAAATAGAAATTATGACGGATGAGGTCAATGTGACCGAAATACCGCAATTAATGAAGCTGATGTTTGACCCTGTAGCGGATAAGAAGGGGCTCGATTTCGAGGTCATTTTGGAGCCGAATGTGCCTAATGTGATTTTGACGGATGGCCAACGCATGCAGCAAATCGTGAAGAATCTGTTATCTAACGCTTTTAAATTTACTGAGCAAGGCTCTGTAACTATGAAAATCGCGCTCGCTGACCCTTCTCGAGTCAAAGAGTTGCTTCATAGAGATCCGGAAGAAACCGTACTGGCTATTTCGATCACAGACACTGGAATAGGTATCCCGATCGATAAGCAGCAGGTTATTTTTGAAGCGTTCCAGCAGGTGGACGGTACAACGAACCGTCAATATGGCGGAACGGGACTTGGTTTATCGATATGCCGCGAGTTTACGCGTTTGCTTGGTGGATCCATTGTCGTGAAAAGCGAGCTTCACAAGGGCAGCACGTTCACCCTCTATGTGCCTAATGCGCGTGAATTGGAGCCTGAGGTCCAAGAGAATGATCATCCGCGGGGGGAAATTGCAGCAGCTAGCGAGGAATTGAAACTAGATACAACTGTAACAGTTTCGACGGAACCAAGTGCCTTAATAGCTGAGCAGCAAATGGCTGAACCCATTAGCTCAGATTCGCAATTGTTTCACGGTAAAAGAGTGCTTCTCGTAGACGATGATGCGCGTAATGTTTTCGCGCTTGTCACAGCACTTGAGACGAAGGGAGTTACCGTGGAGATTGCTGATCACGGCAAGCATGCCCTGGAGCTTTTATCCGTAGATTCCGACTATGACCTTGTGTTAATGGATATTATGATGCCGGTCATGGGGGGCTATGATGCGATGAAAGCGATTCGCGGTCAGCTGCAGCTGCATGATTTACCTATCATCGCACTAACAGCGAAAGCAATGAAGAGTGAGAAAGAGAAATGTCTGGAGTCCGGCGCTTCCGACTATATCACCAAGCCGCTGAATATGGATCAGCTATTCTCGCTTATGCGGGTATGGTTGACGAAGCAGGTGAAGAAACATTGATTCACCAGTCCTTAGATAATTACTCCGAATTAGAAGAATTGCCCTACGATGAGCTGCAAAATATCGAGATTAATCTGCTCTTGGAAGGCTTATATCAGATGTATGGGTTCGATTTCCGCCATTATGTGCGTTCATCCTTACGCAGGAGAATTCTTAACCGCATGAAAGCAGAGAAATTGCCATCCATCACAGCGCTGCTAGAAAAAGTCTTGCACAAACCCGGCTTCGTGGAACAATTACTGAACGACATGTCGATCCGAGTGACAGAAATGTTCAGAGATCCAAGCTTTTTCAGCGCTTTTCGTAATCAGGTGGTTCCCGAGCTTAGGAAGTATCCTGAAATTCGGATTTGGCATGCAGGCTGTGCCACCGGAGAAGAAGTCTATGCGATGGCGATCCTGATGCAGGAAGAAGGCTTGGCTGAGAGAACGAAGATTTATGCGACAGATATGAACGAGAAAGCGATTGAGAGCGCGCAAAAGGGCGCTTTCCCGCTGAAACAGATGCAAGTCTATACGAAGAACTACTTGGAATCTGGCGGGACCAAAGCCTTCTCCGAGTACTATACAACAGACCATCAATATGCTTACTTTCAGCCGCTGATGAAAGAAAATCTGATGTTTGCGCAGCACAATCTCGTCACGGACGGCTCCTTTAATGAATTCCATGTCATCCTGTGCCGCAATGTCATGATCTATTTCGATACGAAGCTGCAGCAGCAGGTGCACAGCCTATTTCATGGCAGTTTAATTCCAGGTGGATACCTAGGCTTAGGAAAAAAAGAATCCATCCTTTTCGTGCCCGAAGGCGTACAATATGATGATTTCATACCGCAGGAACGTATTTATCGTAAGAGATAGTTTTACTGGACACTCTCCGTTGGAGAGTGTTTTTTGTTTAATGCCCGACTTGTAATCGCGCAGCCCCAACCCTTGCGGAACGTAGATTCCTTATTTTGCTCGAAACCGCGTATTTCATGGTTTCGCGGAACGAGGATCCGCTATTTCACGCTTCAGAGGTGTAAAAACTGCAAAAACACCAAAATAGCGTACATACGTTCCGCATAAGGGCTCAATATCAACATTTTAGCCGAAATAGCGTCTCCTCGTTCCCCAAGAGCCTCAGATCAGCAGTTTAGTACCTAAATTTTGAAACTACATTGATTTATGGATCTACAACCTCCAATAAAGGAGCACGTCCCATAGGGTTGTTTCATCAGCAGCGGGGAACGTTTAAATATAAAGCAGCTTGTACTTTAGAAGCAGAAAGAAGGGAAACGAATGGAAGAAGATATCGATGAGAAGAAATTTAAAGGTGATTGCACGCCTGAGCAGTTGTTTCAAGAACTGGATAACGATCCGAGCAGCAAGCTAGATAATGACCAGTTAGATCGCATAACGGCCATGGTGAATGAGTATCAAGGGAATATTAAGTCCCATTTGATTGAACAACAGGAGAAGAAGTCTTCAAGGGCTGATCGCCTTGCTGATCGAATTGCCTCTTTTGGCGGCAGTTGGACATTTATAGTGCTGTTTTGCGCTTTTTTGGGGATTTGGATGATCATTAATCTGATGAGCTTCGCATTTGATAAGCCGCCATTCATCCTGCTTAATTTGATTCTATCGTGCATTTCGGCTTTGCAGGCACCGGTTATTCTGATGAGTCAGAATCGTCAAGCGGCGCGAGATAAGCAGGAGGCGATCCTTGATTTCGCGATCAATTACCGAGCCGAACAAGAGAATATGGAGCTAAAGGCACTGCTCGAACGTCTAGATAAAAGGATGGAAAGAATTGAACAGATGTGCTTAACACGGCAATCTGAAAGAGAAGATAACAATGGATGAGATCCTATTTTTCAGCTGAAAAGTGTTTCATTACTAGGCGAAGTGGTTAATAGATAACATAGCAAGAACAACCCATATTCGATGAGAAGAGAGGGTGTTTCCTATGTTAGGTTGGGCAATTATGTTTCTAATCATTGCGCTTGTAGCCGGTGTTTTTGGATTTTTTGGGATTGTCTCGGCAGCGGTAGGGATTGCCAAAGTCTTATTCTTCGTATTCCTGATTATGTTCGTCGTATCCTTGATTTTCGGAAGACGAAGAGGCTTTTAGCAAAAGGTTCATACATCACTAACCCAATAAATAATAGCCAAAGAGGAGGAAATACCATGAATACTTATACCAGAGTGAGTGTGACATCGAATCTTCAAGAGGCACAGAATAAAGTGCAGCAATTGTACAGAGAAGGCTTTGAGCGAGAGCATATTTATGTGCTGACCCATAGTGCTGAAGGTACTGATTACGTCGCTAACTATACGGGCGCTGAGCAGATCACCATGGCGGAAGAGGGTGTGCTGACGTCGATCGCTAATCTGTTCCGTTCTCGCGGCGATGAGCTGCGTGCGAAGATGAGAGCACTCGGAGTGCCAGACGTGGAGGCCGGTCGTTTGGAAAGTGAGCTGGATAAAGGGAAAATCCTTGTTCTGGCCACCCCTTCAAACGAGGTTAGAGCATATAATGGCGAAGACTTTCAACGTACTATTTTATAAATAAAGGGGACTCCTTCCATCAAGGAGTCTCTTTGCTGTCTTCATTTAACAGTAAAAACAAAAACCCTAAACGCCTCCATTCGGAGACGCAAGGGTTTCTCGTGAAATCAATTGCTACCTTCTTGCATTCATCGCCTGCTGCTTGTGTTCGATAAGGTTGGGAGCATCTTTAAATCCTTGACCATGGATGAATTGCAAATTGGACATGCAGGACTATCAGCGAATGAAAAGTTATCTCTCATCCAGCATGAGCACTGTTCGGTGCTGCAGGTCCAGATGCTGGTTTGCTCCTCGGGGACAGGCTCCAACGATTTCTTTGAAAAGTACAATCGAACTCCTCCTTGTCATAGTAGACTCAGACTCGCAAGCAGTTAAAGCAATATGTGGTGAAGGACTACAGCTTGACTACATTTTCAGCTTGCGGTCCGCGGTTACCTTGAACAACTTCAAACTGTACGCTTTGGCCTTCATCCAAGCTTTTGAAGCCTTCCCCAGTAATAGCGCTGAAGTGAACGAAGACATCTTTGCCGCCTTCCATTTCAATGAAACCAAAACCTTTTTCTGCGTTAAACCATTTAACCGTGCCTGTTTCCATGTATACAAAAACCTCCAACAATAATTTGTGCCTGCGCTACTGTTTCCGAAGACCACGTAGATCCCGATAGCTTGTTAACGCAGCTTTGATAATATATCCATTTATAGGGGAGCTTATTCCATTTTTACTAAAAATTCATTTATCGAAAAATTTATCACAAAGTTGTTTGGTCGAAAAGTATTGACTTACCGCCATTCTCCGCTCTATACTGGTGCTAATTGTAAGCCGCAAGACACAACTTCATAGTTCGTATAACCTCGATAATTCGGTTCGGGGGCTCTACTGGGAACCTAAATCCTAACTACGAACACAATATATGCTCATATATTGTGTTTGTTGTTAGGATTTTTTTGGTTTCCTCATTTACGTTGAGGAGGAAGAGGAATGGGTTCATTGTTGATTCGTGGTGCAAAAGCAATTGTAACGGTGGATGCGGAGGATCGTGTGCTGGAACAGGCGAATATCTTGATTGAAGACAATCGGATAGTGAAGATGGGGAAGGACTTGTATGAGGCAGAACAGGTGATTGATGCGTCACAGATGTTCGTATATCCCGGTCTCATTAATGTGCATCATCATTTGTATCAAACGTTCACGCGGAATCTGCCGCAGGTGCAGAGGCTGGAGTTATTTGACTGGCTGCGTTATCTCTACGAAATTTGGAAAGGGATTACGCCGGACGCCGTGTACCATAGCTCGCTTACGGGGATTGCTGATCTGATGAAGAACGGTTGTACGACAGTTTTCGACCATCATTATGTGTTTCCACAGCAAAATAGTGCGCATTTTATAGATAAACAGTTCGAAGCCGCGGAGCGCCTTGGTATCCGTTTCGTTGCTTCGAGAGGATCCATGACGCTGGGCAAGGATCAGGGAGGACTGCCTCCCATGAGCGTTGTTCAGGACATAGAGACGATTTTAGCCGATAGTGAGAGGCTAATTGATCTCTACCATGATGCCAGCGCAGGTTCCATGCGGCAGGTAGTGCTCGCTCCGTGTTCGCCGTTCAGCGTATCCGCGGATATCATGCTTGAATCGGCAAAGCTCGCCAGGTCGAAGGGTGTGCGGCTGCACACGCATCTAGCTGAGACGAAGAACGAGGAAGCCTACACGCTCGAACGTTTCGGAATGAGGCCGTTGGCCTACATGGAAAGTCTCGGCTGGTTAGGCCCTGATGTGTGGTATGCGCATGGGATACATTTTAACGATGACGAAATGAAGCTGCTTGCACATACCCAAACAGGAATTGCGCATTGTCCGATTTCCAACATGAAGCTTTCGTCCGGCATTGCCAGGGTTCCCGAGATGCTTGCGATGGGGATTCCCGTTGGCTTAGCTGTTGATGGGAGCGCCTCAAACGATGGCTCGAATCTACTAGAGGAACTGCGCGTTTCGTATCTCTTGCACAGACTTCAGTCTAGCAGTCAGGCACCGACCGGATATGATCTCTTGAAGGTAGCAACCAGAGGCGGAGCAGAAATATTAGGAAGAAGCGACATTGGTTCGCTGGAGATTGGCAAGGCAGCAGACTTGTTCATGGTGCGTGTAGATCAAATTGATGCTGTAGGGACTCTGACTGATCCCAAGTCGTGGTTAGGTACGGTAGGACTCAAACGTCCGGTCGATTATACAATTGTGAATGGGAAGGTTGTCGTCGAGAACGGCAGACTGGTCGGAACGGATGAGGAGAAATTAGCTAGAGATTGTCAGGATTCATTCGAAAGATTCATTCAGCAATGAGAAAAGCTCGCTCCACACCAGTCATATAGACCGAATGAGAGCGAGCTCTTGGCTTAGGAGCAGGCTATTCTCTGGTAATGGTTACACTACCTGTTTTATCATCGAAACCAACCTTACAGCCAAGCTGCTCGGCTATAAAACGAAGCGGTACGAAAGTGGAGCCATTCTTCAGGATCGGGGCGCTTTCCAATTGGACAGATGATCCGTTAACGCTCGCTGTTTTACTGTTAAGTGTCAGAATAATCGTTTTGTCGCTAAGTTGGTCTTTCACTGTGATTTGATTTGAGGCTGCATTCCACTTCACTTCAGCTCCCAGTCTCTCCGAAATGAATCGAACGGGCACCATGGACACTTGATCGTCATTGATAAAAGGATGGGAGGAATCGAACTCGTAGTCGTCATCGTCCTGGCTCATCAGCAAGTGAATGTCTTGTTTGGCTATTTTCAAATCTTCTCTCAAAAAGGAATAGAACTTAGAGTCTTTGTTGAAAAAGGTTAGGAAGGAATCGTTGTTGGCTGATACCTCGCTCAGGTTCAATACCCCGCCAGAGGTATCAATTACACTTGCTGTAACAGGCTTATTGATATTCCAAATTTCACTCGTGTAAGTAAATTTAAGTGCACTGATTCCAGTACTAACCTCTGTGATGGGGAGAGTAAGTTCTGCATTTACTTTGCGAATCTGTTTATCGTTATCGATGAAGAAGTCTGTCTTAAGTACGGTTTTATCACTCAGTAATGCCTTCACTTGGGTGTCGGATACAGAAGAAAGTGTGTCTTGCATGTTTTTATCCCACTCATTGAGAGCTTTCCGAAGAAATTGCTGAATGGTTGTGTAAACAAACTCAACAGCTAACGTCTTGTTATCAAGGTAAGCCATCATAAGGTCTGGTAATTCAGAACTTAACCCACTCTTAGAAGGAGAAGCTTTCATTTCTTCTTTAATAATAGGCACCAATGCATCATAGAGCTGACCAATCAATTCCTTCATTCCCTTTTCATCAGCGAGGATGTTCGTTAGGAATGCTTTCAGAAGGCCTACGAGCTCATTGCCTTTAATCTCTATGTGGGCATTTTGCATAGAAAGTGTTTCACTATTCACAGGCTCGGATACGGAAGATACGGCGAAATGTTCCGGATTCGGAGCATTGGTTAAGAAGAATTTGAGCAATGCAGGCCATAATTCTTCTGCTTTCTTGAGTAACTGCTGCTGCATATCGGAAGATAGCGCGGCAGAAGATGAGCCAGCTAAGCCAGCTTGCGCCGCCATCAGATCAAAGAAAAGTGGTTTCTTAGCACCTTCAATATGTATAGTGAGCTTCGTCCCATTTACGCCCAGCTGGAAGGGAATAGATCCCTTGCTGTAAGTAAGAGCACCGTCTACAGAGATGTGCTGCTTATCTTGCATCTTAACGCTCTTCAGCTCTAAGTTCACATGATGCAAGACGTCAATCATCCGTTTCTCGTCAGCGGACAAGCCATCGGTGTTACCTGTGATGATGTCCATTTGAAGTGACCCTTTGGATTCGGCGGATTGAATGGAGGCACTATTTTGAATAGCTTGTCCCAAATCTAGCCCTTGAACAGCCTGACACCCCGTTAACACCAAAAGCATAATAACTAATGCAGTGGAAATCCACCAAGTCAATTTCTTTCTTTGCATCTACAAATCTACTCCTTAGATATAATAGCTAGTAAAAAATAGCAGTGATAGATTATACGCACAAAAAGAGGGGAAGATGTGCTTTGATTAGAAAAATTTTACAATGCTTTAACATTCGCTAATAGAAAAGCTCGCTTCTCAGAGGTCTTAATGACCTGATGAGAGCGAGCTTTTGTCTTAGGAAAGCAGTACAATAACCAATAGTTCGAAGAGGACAAGTGTCAGGATTTGGTTGTATTGAGCTGGCGTATAGATGGGTCTATGCTGACCATGAGGATGCCCATGCGGGTTCACTTGTAAGTATGCATGGTGCCCATCAACGTTAACCAAGACACCTTCATGCGTATGTCCTTCTAACGTTGTGACACGAATGGTGCGACCGATATGAGGGTGGAGTGCACCTAAGATTGTATCTCTTTTCTGCCTTAACATGTGCTGCCAGTTCGGATCTGCCTGAAAGAGAACATGATGCCCGTGATGACCAGGGTGACCAGGATGAACAGGGTGAACAGGATGAACAGGATGAACAGGATGACCAGGGTGATGCGATGGATTCGTATACATATGGTTTCGCTCCTTTTTCGTGCGGCTGCGCTTAGCAGCAGGCTTTTTGCCTAGGTTCACTACTAGACTATTCAGCCGCCCAAAAAAGGTGCTATCGACCACTTGCGTCTAATTCTAACTGGTTAGTCTCGTTTAATCGTGACTACACGGGTATCGTCATTGAAGGAGACTTTGCCTCCGAGCTGCTCCGCAATGAATCGAATCGGCACGAAGGTGGATCCGTTATGGAGCGTAGCCGCACTTTCTAACTGGGTAGAAGTGCCGTTCACACTTACGATTTTACTGTCTAGCTTCAGGACAATCGTCGCACCAGTTAACAAATCTTTAATGGTTACTTGCTGAAGATCCCCGTTCCAGCCAACCTCAGCGCCAAGCTTTTCGGAAATAAATCTCACAGGCACCATCGTTTTGTTATCTGAATTAATAAAAGGCTGTGGGGTATCGGATTCAGCCCCGGAAGCACCATCGTTCAACTTCAGATTGACTTCTTTTTTCGTTACTTTCAAATCTTCCTTGAGAAGCTTGTAAATGAGAGACTGCTTATCTAGGTTATTCAATAAGCTGTAGATAGAAGAAGCTTCAAGACCTACATTTAGCGCACCACCAGAAATGTTGATGGTATTCGCCGTGACCGGTTTATTGATATTCCACGTCTCACCTACATAAGACAGCTTGAGGGCAGCAATGCCTGAGCTCGTATTCGTAAGAGGAACATTCAACGCAAGGCTTTGCTTGCGAACTTGCTTATCAGCGTCTGTGTAAATATCTGCTTGAAGGGCTGATTTGCTGTTAAATAAATCCTGAATCGGTAGAATGCCCGGCTCGCCCGAAGCATCCCCGGCAATCATTTTATCCAAGGACGCAGCTGTTTTCTTCAGGAAATCTTGAACAGGTGGGTAGACAAGTCCAACAGCTAACTGTTTATTACTTAAAATCTTTAGAGAAAAGTCGGTAGACCCGCCCTTGATTTGCTCCTCAATAATAGGTGAAAGGGCATCGTACAATTGGCTGATCAGTTCTTTCAATCCAGCTTCATCAGCGAGAACATTACTAAGCAGCTTTGTGAGAAGGGTAGCCAGTTCCGTGCCGCTAAGCTCGATATGAGCTTTTTGCAGAGAGAGGGACTCGCCATTTACTTTGTCCGTGACAGGTGTGACAGATATGTTCGACGGATTAGGCGTATTAGCTAAAATAAGTCCAATAATCGCAGATTTAATATCTGCAATTTTGTTGCCGAACTGTTCTTGCACAGCTGCGGGTAACAGTTTAGTAAACGATAAATTAGAACCTCCTAAGACATCGAAAACAATCGGTTTCTTCGCGCCCTCGACACTCAAAATGAACTTGGTGCCCTGAGTTGCAAGTTTGAAAGGAATTGTACCTTTACTGTATGTAATCGTACCATCTGCCGAAAGGTGCTGTGCATCTTGTGTTTTCACATTGGTGAGTTCGATTTTCACGTTTTGCAGAGCGGTGAGTGCCTTCTGCTCCTCAGCGGATAGCTTAGAAGTGTCGCCGGGCACAAACTCGAGCTGCAAGGTGCCTTTGGATTCTGAGGACTTCACGGCCCAGTCATTCTGAATCGCCCCAGCAAGGTCTAATCCTTGCACAGCCTGGCAGCCTGATAAAGTAAACATCAATAGAACCATTGCGGCGGAGATCCACCAAGTCAATTTCTTTTTGTACATGTGATAATCTACTCCTTAGGTTTAATAAAAATAGTAAAAGACGTCCAATGATTATACGCGAAATAAAGCCGAAGGATTCGCTGTTAGGAGTATATTTTTTTGGACGAAACCTTTTATTGCCAAATTCGTCTATATTTATGAGGCGGACTGCGTACAAGGTGAATTTGCTAAAGCAAAACTCTTAGGAGGTAATTGTCTATGATGACGTTGTTTGCCATATGTTTCTTTGTAGGCCTTGTACTTACGGTGCTTGTTACGTTTTTTGGCGGTGATTTCTTTGAGTTTCATGCGGATCATGGGGCTGCCCATGGCCATGGTGGACCGTCTTTTTTTAACTTATCTTCCATTTTAGCTAGTTTGACGGTGTTTGGCGGCATTGGGTATATGCTGAATCAAGTTGGGATGACAAGTAGTTTGCTCATTCTGCTTATCGCAATCGGTGCTGGTCTCTTCGTAGGATGGCTCTTCTTCCTTCTCTACGCCAAAGTTATTTATAAGCATGACCACAGCATGAAAGAGAGCGATTTTGATCTGAGTGGTCAGTTAGGAAAGCTGTCTGTGCCGATTAATGGGAAGGGTACGGGCGAAATGATGTTTGTGATGCATGGCACTACGCGCTCCATCAGTGTTCGTTCTGAGAATGGGGAATCCATTCCGAAGGGGACGAAGGTCGTCGTTTTACGCATGAATAACGGAATTGCGACGGTAACGAGGTTTAGCCAATAATGCAGCTGCAATTAACTACTGGGAGGTTATGCGTTTATGTTGGGAATTTTGTATACGGTTGTTGCGATTGTTGTTGTCGTTTTTATCTTACTGGCTTCCATTGTGAGAGCGTACAAGAAAGTACCGCCGAATGAAGCGATGATTGTGTATGGTTTGGGTGGTAAAAGGGTGGTTCAAGGCGGAGGGACGTTCGTCATCCCTGGTTTTCAAAGCTTTAAAACAATTTCCATGATGCTCATGAGCTTCGATGTGAAGCCGGATCAACCTATGTTTTCCCAACAGGGGATACGGCTCAAGATTGAGGCGGTGGCTCAGATCAAGATTCAAAGTGATCCAATTGCGATTGGTACAGCCTCGGAGCAGTTTCTTGACCACACACTTTTAGAGCGAGAAATGATGATTTTGCATTCTGTAGAAGGGCATCTTCGTGGGTTGGTTGGACAATTGACCGTGGAAGCCATTCTTAAGAATCCGGATGAGCTGAACAGTAAAATGAGGGAAACGTGCTCGGAGGATTTGGATAAAATGGGGCTGAGCCTCATCTCCTTTGTTCTCAAACGAGTGGCCGACGATCAAGGATACATTGAGAACCTGGGCGTGCCGGAAGTGGAGCGTATCCGCAAAAGTGCTAGTATTGCCAGAGCTGAAGTGGAGCGGGATATCCAAATTCGTCAGGCAGATACGGAGAAAGAATCCGCGATTCGTCGAGCGGAAGCCCATCAGTTAAAGATTGAGGCGGAGAGCGCCGCATCGGCGAAGGAAGCACAGTACCGCAAAGAGCTCAGCATGAAGGAAGCGGAGTTCAAGCAAGAAACGACAAGCCGACAGGCTGAAGCGGATTTGGCTTATGAATTGAAGCAAAAGCAGATTCAACAGTCGCTCGTAACGGAACAGGTGAAAATCCGACAGATGGAAGCGGAGGCGAACAAGACAGTTCGCCAGATTGAAGTCGAGCTGAAGGAGAAGGAGCTCGAAGCGTCTGTCATTAAGCCGGCTGAAGCGGAGAAGCTAGCTGCCATTATGCGTGCCGAAGTCAATAAGCAGAGGCAAATTCTCGAGGCCGAGGCGGATGCGGAGTCGACAAGAAAACGCGGCGAAGCGACGGCCGAAGCGGAGCTCGCGAAAGGGAAGGCGAATGCGGAAGTCGTCCGCTTGGCGGGGCTTGCGGAGGCTGAAGCGTTGGAGAAGAAGGCGGAGGCTTACAAGCAGTATACGCAGGCGGCGGTTACGGTGGAGATTCTTCGCATACTGCCGGAATTAGCTGAGAAAATTGCGGCCCCGCTGAGCAATGTGGATAAAATTACGGTAATTTCACAAGATGGAACGACGTCAGGCGTGAATCGGATTACAGGCGATATTGCTAAAATGATCGCGCAAGTGCCGGAAATTACACAGACGCTAACGGGTAAAAGCGTGACAGATCTTGCGCGTGCATTTCTAGGCAAGGATAATGAACTTATTTTGAATAAGGAATCGGAATGACGTGAATGAACCATGTAAATGAGCAAAGTAAATGAGCAAGTCCTCAGCTTCTGGGCTGAGGATTTTTTTTGTTGTTGGATTGTGGTGAGGAAGTTGAGTTGAAGTAGCTGGCGAGTAAGCGATGTTTTGCAGCATTAACGTAGCCGATACGTGGTGGAGAGAGCGCATCAGGCGACTTTAGTGATGTTTTACATCGCTAAAGTGAGAGTTGACTAGCTAGCTGGTGAGTTAGCGATGTTTTGCAGCGTTAACGTAGCCGATACGTGGTGGAGAGAGCGCATCAGGCGACTTTAGTGATGTTTTACATCGCTAAAGTGAGAGTTGACTAGCTAGCTGGTGAGTTAGCGATGTTTTCTAGCGTTAACGTAGCCGATACGCGGTGGAGAGAGCGTATCCGGTGACTTTAGTGATGTTTTACATCGCTAAAGTGAGAGTTGACTAGCTAGCTGGTGAGTTAGCGATGTTTTCTAGCGTTAACGTAGCCGAAGGGTGGTGGAAAGAGGGCGTCCGGCGACTTTAGTGATGTTTTACATCGCTAAAGTGAGAGTTGACTAGCTAGCCGGTGAGTTAGCGATGTTTTCTAGCGTTAAAGTGGTCGATGGGTAGTGGAAAGAGTGCGTCCGGCGACTTTAGTGATGTTTTACATCGCTAAAGTGAGAGTTGACTAGCTAGCTGGTGAGTTAGCAATGTTTTGTAGCGTTAAAGTGGTCGATGGGTGGTGGAAAGAGAGCGTCCGGCGACTTTAGTGATGTTTTACATCGCTAAAGTGAGAGTTGACTAGCTAGCTGGCGAGTTAGCGATGTTTTGCAGCATTAACGTAGCCGATACGTGGTGGAGAGAGCGTATCCGGTGACTTTAGTGATGTTTTACATCGCTAAAGTGAGAGTTGACTAGCTAGCTGGTGAGTTAGCGATGTTTTGCAGCGTTAAAGTAGCCGAAGGGTGGTGGAATGAGTGCGTCCGGCGACTTTAGTGATGTTTTACATCGCTAAAGTGAGAGTTGACTAGCTAGCTGGTGAGTTAGCGATGTTTTGCAGCGTTAAAGTAGCCGAAGGGTGGTGGAAAGAGCGTATCCGACGCTTTGTAGGGCTTTACTTCAACATCGTGGGCAGCCTAGCAAAACTCCGCTATAATAGAGAAAAAGATGCTGGAGGTTTGGTCGTATGGATGAATTGCGCTACCCTATTGGATTGTTTGAACACGAAGGTGAAATTTCACGGGAGCAGTTGCAAGAGTGGATGGCTGACATCGAGTCGACGCCAAGTAGGCTGCGTGACGCGGTTGCTGGGCTGTCTGATGAGCAGCTGGACACGCCCTATCGCCCAGGTGGGTGGACGCTGCGACAAGTCGTGCATCACGTCGCAGACAGCCATATGAACAGCTACACAAGGTTTAAGCTGGCGCTGACAGAAGAAGAGCCGACGATCAGACCTTACTATGAGGATCGCTGGGCTGAGCTTAGCGATGGCAAGTCGGCTCCGGTGGAGTTGTCGCTTGCCTTGCTCGATGCATTGCACAGCCGCTGGATGATCGTTCTGCACGATATGCAGCATGAGCAGTTTGCACGTGCATTCGTACATCCAGAGTCAGGGAAGACGATTCGACTGGATTGGAACGTTGGCAATTACGCATGGCATGGTAATCATCATATTGCCCACATCTCGAGCTTGCGCGCTCGCAGGGGCTGGTAAACAACGAAAACCCGTTAAGTCACAGGACTTAGCGGGTTTTTCCAACTCTACCATTATCCATTTCGTCACTGATGCTCGATTCAGACTGATCATCATTCAAATACCGGCCTACTTTATCAATCCATTCTTGCACGTAGTGATCGGTTGCCCATTGCGCCATAACGAGTTTCTCGCCCGGCTGGAGGTCCAAGGTTAGTTGTGGATCATTCCCCGGCGCCTGCCCGTAAGGGTAGAACTTGAGTTTGCCGTTCTCGAAAATGACGATCATATCATTCATCGGGGATGTTAACGCATCGGTTGCTAACGGCCACGAGGACTGAATAGCGCTCCATGAGCAGCAAAGATCATCGTGATTGATGACTTTATCAGGCAGCTCGCGCGGGAAGTCGTGTAGAACGTAGCTATCAGGCGTCGTTGCACTAATTCGCGGCGTCTCAGCGACCTTGCCGACCCAGCGGCCTGGCTCACGCTGGACGGTCCAGCTTTGGCCTGTAATCTCACCAAGCAATTTGGCAGAGCTGCTCGGTACATTTGTAAGGATGCTGCTACTGTTGCCATATAAATCGGTGATCGAAATATGGTTCTTGTCCACCGGCTTGTTATAGAACTGCACAGTATGCCCTTCTTTTAATTGTGGAAGGGTACGAACCCAGATGCGTTCCGCTTGATAAGGGGCATTACCTCGCCAAGCCTCCTCCGATTCAGCGATGGAAACATATTGATTCCCAGCAAATAACAGGGTCTCCACGCGATTTAACTGTTCGTCAGCTTGATCGGGGAACACTTCAGGTTTCACGGGTTGATCAGCTAAATGAGCAGATAAATAGTGGATCTCGTCTGTTTTCGTTTTATGAACCAAGGAATCGATTTTCCAAAAATTTTGCTTATAAGGCATGAGAATTCCCGTGCCCTCGGACGTCTTCTGCAGTTGGCCGCGAACCGGCGCTATAAGCATGGTTCGATAGGTACTGTAACGAATGGGTCCTAAAGCATGCTGCGCCTCAGTATTGTTAGATTCACGCTCGGTCCTTAGCCCAATAAGCAGTGCGGTGCTTATTGGGGCAGGGGATGAACTAGTGGACGCTGCAGTCGTAACAGAAGTATCCATTGCAGGAGCTGCATCACTTTGCGTATGGATTGTATTCCATGGAAAGAGCAGTAACGCAGCAGCTATTGCACCGAGTCCGGCGAAACAGAGTAGGGGCTTTACCTTCGGCTTCGCTCGTTCCTTCCGCTCAATGGCTTCCTCGATTTCGCCTTGAAGCTTGGAAGTGAAGCCAGATTGTTTAAGCGGTCCTGATTCCAATTCCTTATGTAAATCATCCGGATCAGGAGTTTTCAAGCGCTTCACGCTCCTTCAAACTGATCACCTTGAGTCTGGCGTGGTGAAGTCGGGATTTAACGGTTCCCTCCGAGATGTTAAGGATGGCAGCCATTTCTTTTGTTGAGAGCTGATAGTGGGCATGCAAAATTAAGATTTCTCTGTATTTTGGAGACAGAGATATCACTTTTTTCCATATATCACTAGCATATAATTTCTCCATCGCTTCTGTTTCTGCCGATTGTGTTGTGCCTGCAGATTGAATGAAGCCAACAAGTGTAACTTTGCGCCAAAATGCTTTACGTAGGTAGTCATATGCGGTATTACGTGTAATGGTAAGCAGCCAGGTTTTGACCGAAGCTTCACCGCGGAATGTAGTAAGATTGCGATATACTTTCAAGAAAGCATCCTGCGTAATGTCATCAGCTAAATCTGAATTACGGCAAATGCTAAACGCATAATTCCATACGTCATTCCCATAAGTTTCCATTATATTGCGAAGAATCACTTTCTGATCCGTTGTTTCAGATACGTACTTTAAGTAATCAAATACATGGACACCGGTCGTCTCCATTCTCTCACCTCTCTGAATTAGACGTTACAAGTACAAAAAAGTTCGCATTTTTATAAAAAAAATCATGCTTTATAGGATTCGAAAGTGAACTGGCAGATGAGTCGGACTTCTACATGTAATTTGAAAAATAGCTATAGCTCGAAATCTGGAGGAGATTTGCTTCAAGGGAGAGAATCGAAGAGAGACATCATTTTTGCAGCTGTGGAAATGAATCTACAGGACAACTCTTAAGGCGGTGAGCTCTTGGTTTCTTTTATTCATTCAATACGCTTTAAGTTTCTGATAAGTTTTGTGGCTCTGATCTTGCTGTTTATGATTGCAGCTGGACTATCCTATCAAATGGTACAATCAACTAAGCTCAGTGTAAATGAACAAACGGCCAGTATGACCAACGAAAAGATTGCCTTATCTTTAAAGAAGACGCCTTGGCTTCTGTGACTTCTATGCAGGAGGTGAAGGACGAGGTGAAGCACGGTGTGCAGCTGATTATACAGTCAGGGGACATGTTTGGAGGGATCCTTCAAGCCATCGCCAATATCTCTGAACAGGTGCAGGATCTTTCCTCTGCCACGGAAGAAATGTCCGCAGGATCCCAGGAAGTGTCTGCTTCCATTGCGGAGATGGCTCATCTAGCCAAGCAATCGTCGCAGCAATCTCAAACTATTGTGTCACATACGAAAGAGCAAATGTACGCGATGGAAGCCATTGATAAATCGGTAATTAGTCTTAGTGAAACGGCGGAAGCCTTACAAAGTGTTGTTGGACGGTTTAAAGTGTAAGCACCCACATGTTTAAAGAGGCAGAGAAAGTAAACTCGTTCATGATGTGTCTTGACAATAGAAGGCCTTAACACGCAATATGAAGGTAGGACACTGGATGAAAGATCAGGTCCTTCGGAGAGGGAGAACACCATGAATTTCGTTGAGCATATAATGGATCATTTGCGGTCTGGACAAATTAAAAATTATCCGCAGCCGATTGCTCTGAACTTGGGCTTAGTTTATACAGTTAAACTGGAAGACAGGAAGACGAATTTAATTTGGCTGCCTTTCGAATTTACAGGTCTCGCTTACATTGATACGGGGCAACTAGTGAACGTACATCCCTACTATCGAGGCGTTATTATCGAGGAAATCGAACTCTCGCGCGGAACGGATCTACATAAGCCGCAAACGGAGGAAGCTTTCATTAAAGCTATATTTCAGAAAAGCTGGGAGATGCATCAACTGCTTCAGCAGGAAAAGTATGCGAGTTTGCAGGGGAGTGCTCCAGACTTCCTGACCAAAATGTTGTACATAACAGATTGGCTGCGCTATTATAATTCAGTTATAACAGTGGGTGCTGGGAAAAAGATCGGCTAAATAAGCCGTTTTTCATTGGAAAGTAAGGACTGTGTTTTCTACATGTGTAGAAAGCACGGTCCTTTTTTGTCCTATCCCTATGGCTATAGTCCCAAGGTGGATAGTTCTTGGCACCTTGAATCACTAGGCTTTAAGCCTGTTCTCAAAGCATTGTAGAAGGCTTATCCTAAAGACTGGTGTAAACGATGCCAAAAACTCATGGAGAAGCGGAGAGTAATAAGATGTTACAGCTCAATAAATGGCTTACAATTGCAACGGTATGTTGCGTAATGACGATAGGTGTCGTACAAGGGAAGAGTGAAGCGGCCGGTATGACGGACGTTCGAGGCCATTGGGCGGAGCAGACGATTAGTCAGATGGTGCAGCAGGGGTTACTAGACGGCTTTCCTGATGGGACTTTTCGACCAGATGATTCTGTGACTGCTGATCAATTTGTGAAAATTGTCCTGCTCGCTTTTACAGATAAATATCCGAATGGCGAGCGCAAATGGAAATCGAGCTTTATGCAAACGCTTAGTGCGAGCAACCAAAGTATTTTGCAGCAGGATTATCGGGATTTCACATTCAAACCGAACACAGTCGGATATTGGGCAAAACCTTATTTGGATTTGGCCAGTGATCTTCATTTTATAAGCAAAGGTCAGTTCAGTGACTATAAAGCGATGCTAAAACGCGAAGATGTCGCCGAAATTCTGTACTATTTACTCAAGGAAACCGAGTATTTGGAAGACGAAGTGTACAGTCTCAAAGCAGCTTCTCAATTCGGTGATCTTCAAAGTGCGACGGCCAGACAGCAGAAATTCATCGGCGAGGCCATGACGAAGGGAATCATGGAAGGCTACCCGAATGGTTACTTTGGCGTTGGGCGAACGGTTACCCGAGCTGAAGCGCTGCAAATCATTGCTCGTTTGCAGACGAAGTCGAAGCGCATCAGTGTGAACAGCGGAAGTGAAGCGTTCATTAAAGTCGTGCCTACGAAGGATGGCAGCTACAAGAAGCTTGTATTCCCCGATCAGCGAATGCTGCAAGCCTACGATGTGATGGAGGAAGCGGGCAAGCTGCGAGGTTCGAATTATGACCTTGAAGAAACAACGCTGCGACTATTCCGAGATGCCGAGGCCAAAGGGCTGGCGATGAGCGGTGCGACCGTCGATGTGCGCAACAGCAATGAAGTATCCTTATGGTTAGATCCGCAGTTTATAACCTATGGCGTGACTGTGCACCTAGAAAACGGGACACTAGCCCGCAATACGGAGAGCATCCGGAAGTTCACGGATTTCCTTTTTGGCTATGATGCAGACATTTTCTATCGCCAGTTCACTGATGCTTGTGAACGCGCAGCGGCTAAAGGTGTTCTCGAAACCACAACGAAACAAATCGGCAGCTACTCTGTTGAAACACGGTTAGAAGCAGATGGGAAAACGATCATTTTTTCAATTATTCATTCCTAAATATACATAGAACGTATGTACAAGCTGTACATACAAGTTGATCGATAAAAACTTTATATCACTGATATCTAGATTACATGTACGTACAAGTGTATAATATGAAATCATATGTACATTTTATCGGAAGGTGTTGATATCAGGTGCTGGAGAACTTGAAGCGTGCAGTGTTGGAAGCCAATTTGGATTTGCCAAAATATCGGCTTGTCACATTTACCTGGGGCAATGTTAGCGGGATTGATCGTGAGCGAGGCCTTGTTGTGATTAAACCTAGTGGCGTACCTTATGAGGAGTTAAGAGCGGAAGACCTGGTTGTCGTTGATCTGGAAGGGAAAATCGTTGAAGGCAAGCTGAAGCCTTCCTCGGATACACCGACACATCTTGCGCTATACCGTTCTTTCCCAACCATTGGCGGTATTGTGCACACACATTCAGCTTGGGCTACAAGCTGGGCACAGGCAGGAAGAGGCATCCCGGCACTTGGTACGACACATGCGGATTATTTCTACGGGGGAGTGCCTTGCACACGTCTAATGACAGAGAATGAGATTAATGGAGCCTACGAACTGGAAACCGGAAATGTCATTATCGAGACGTTCAAGGAATTGAAGTTGAATCCGGCGATGGTCCCAAGCGTGTTGGTGAATTGCCATGCACCTTTCAGTTGGGGCAAGGATCCTCACAATGCGGTTCATAATGCAGTTGTACTGGAAGAGGTAGCGAAGATTGCCTATCGTACTTACAACTTGAACCCCGCGGTAGAGTTAATGGACCAAACGCTGCTGGATCGGCACTTCCTGAGAAAGCACGGAGCGAACGCTTATTACGGGCAATAAGGATAAACGATTCCGTTGATGCGGAGCAAAGGATACGAGAAGGGCAGTTGGCGCACGATGCCGACTGTCTTTTTTGCTTTATAAGAATTTATCTATTTTTTGGGGCTAGGTGTAAACTGAGCATAGATGGGACTGCCTCGCTCGCAGAAAAGGGAACGAGAGGGTGCTATTTCACGCAAAGTAGCCCTTTGAGCGAGGGGAAGGGAACGGTGGGACGCTATTTCGCCATTTTAGGTGGAAATGGGTTCCATTTCGATGGAATAAGACCCTGTAGTTCCCCTACAGCTGCCGAACCCCGCTTTTCCCTAAATAGCGCCCTGAGGTTCCCCTAAAGAGGGATTATCTCAAACAATTAGGCTCATCCCGTAAGGCTGACGAAGTCGTTTTTTTTTTTTGTTTTGAGAGCGCGTTTTCTGAACCTAGTCGGCTAGCATATAATGTGAACGACGCATAAGCGTGAAAGCTCGGAAACCGAGCTCTCGGTCTGGTGTTGTCCGAAATAGGCTCGGAAACCGAGCCTATTCTCCACGCCTAAACGGCGGAAACGAACTAGCCCTTTTTTTGCATTTGGGTAGGAAGGTTATCTTTTGGTATGATAAGCAGGCAGGAATGATTTGGGGAAGAGGGATGATTAGAGATGTTTGCGAAATCAAGTTATGAGGGAACAAGAGAACATAATTATGCCTTGCTGATTCAGCAAGTTGAAGCTTTGATACATGATGAACCGAATCGCATTGCGAATTTGGCTAACGCCGCTGCGCTGCTCGGGCAGTTTCTGAGTGATGTGAATTGGGTAGGTTTTTATTTGTTAGATGAGACAAGTGAGAAGAAGGAGCTCGTACTAGGGCCGTTCCAAGGACTTCCGGCTTGTGTACGGATTCCACTGGGCAAAGGTGTTTGCGGTACAGCGGCTGAACGTCGGGAAACGGTACTTGTTCCAGATGTGGATGCATTTCCAGGTCACATTGCCTGTGATGCGGCATCTCAATCGGAGATCGTGATACCGATCGTAGTAGGGAATGAGCTCGTCGGGGTGCTGGATATTGATAGTCCTATCAAGAGCCGATTTGATGAGATCGATCAGCAGTATTTGGAGCAATTTGTGCAGAAGCTTGCAGCTGCTATGTAATCTCATAGGTGGTGGAGAAAATATCCTTCATATCCTCATCGGAACAGAAACTGCAGCTGGCCAGCATGTTGTTATGTTTTAAACGAGCACCTAATAAGATCAGATGACTAGTTAGCTGCTGTTCAATAATTGGATCTGCGATGCTGAATTCAATCCCGTATTCATAGAGGGATGGCTTCAGCATCGTTTTTCGTGTGAGGACACCTAATACTTTGATCTCTTGATGAAAAAGATGGAAAGTGAATTCCAGCAGCAAATTCATATCGATAGGAAGATTCAATGGGGTGTGAATACGTATACCGCCTGAGCTAATATCTCTTATCATAATCTTAGAATGTTTGGTGTCAGCGGCCTTGTTTTTGATACCAATGATTTTGAACAAGGCTGATAAAGGAATTTGAAGGTTGAGTCGGAAGCTGGAGCGCTTATTTGCTTGTGACATACTTACTGCTCCTCATGGTTGATAGGCCTATTATACTATATCGATGATTAATTTGAACTACCTTTCACTTGATGAATTTGAAAATAAAGCTGCCTAATCGTGTGCAGAAAGCTTGCGAATGAACGATTTCAGGCCTTCTTCTCCATTAATAAAAAGCCTTTTGAGCAGATAAGGGGACTGCTGGTTTGTCGCATTGCCTTGTTCAATCGTAAAAGCATAACGAAATCCATGATCCTTAAGAAGCTTCAACGTCGTTTTGTTATATTCGCCATAAGGGTAGCAATATACATCGGCTGTGGTTCCGAGCTTTTCCTCGATTTGTTTTCTGGCTTCTAAGATTTCGAAGGCTTGTTGATCCGCGGAAAGCTGGGGTAGATGAGGGTGTGTCATCCCATGAGGTTGAATGTCCCAGCCAGCTTCTTGCAATTTCTTGATCTGTTCCCAGCTCAGGTAACCTTCCTGATCGCTCATACCAGGTGATATGAAGAGGGTAGCCGGGAAGGAATATTTGGAAAGAAGAGGCATTGCTTGCTCATAATTATCGATATATCCGTCGTCAAAAGTTAGCAGAATTGGTTTCTCTGGAGCCACCTCGACGTCTTTTCCTTCGATAAGGCTAATAAAAGTAGTGAGAGAGACCGGGGTGTAACCGTGGTCGTGAAGATACATCAGCTGCTCTTCAAGCTTGGCTGGGGAAATAACGACAACATTCCCTGGATCAATCGTGACACTGTGGTAGTTGAGAACGGGTATGCTGATTTTGGACGGCAGAGGTGTTGGTCTTGTTGAAGACTGAACTGCCCCTTTAACTGCCAAAGCAGAAGGGGAAGCGGGAACGGGGACGTAAGTATCCATTGTAACCGTTGAGGCCGCAGGCAATTTGGGTTCCTCTTGGAGCGGAGGTTCTGGTGTTATTTCTAAGCTTGGAGCGGGCTTGTCCAGGACAAAAGTATAGTCCTCGACCGGAGCTTGGGATGGAGTTTCGACGATCTGAGCATCGACCTGATGAGGGATCAATGCCGGAGTTGGTGAGGATCCCTCTAATTGATACCCCGAGGAGTCAAGGCTGATGGAAACGAGTAGGAGAAGTATAGTAATTAGACCTGCTAGCACCGAATAAAAAAGGATTCTCTTTCTTTGGTAGTTCATAGGCACACCAACCATTTCTAGAGGAATAATCTATTACTCTATTTGTAAGCAAAGGTTGGGAGAAATATACCTATTTTAGCCAGTTAGAGAGATTCCCTCACATAAAAAACTGCTATCCAAACTGTCTCCAGTTCGAATAGCAGTATTTGGCGCGTGTGTTAAACCGCGTTGCTGATGATGGCAGCTAGAAGCTTGCGCATTGATCGAGTTCCGACTTTATCCATAATTTTATCAATATGGACTTTAACTGTTTTTTCGCTAATGTTGCAGTGATCAGCTATTTCTTTGTTACTGTAGCCGTGGAGCGCGATAAGACCTATAATTTCGGATTCTCGGTTCGTAAGTAAATGTAGGGCTGCAAATTGGGTTATGACGGATTGCACACTCTTATGATGAAGGTTCTTTACCGGATTCTCTTGCACATGCTGCATGCTTGAACGACCTCAATATCTTAATTAATGTATGGCGTACAGTTCATTGTACCAGAGTTATCCTCTATAGGATTCATATGAGATTGTCTAATTTTAAAATTTTTTGTTTTAATCTTTACTTTGGATAACAAGTAATAAGCCTGTTTGGAGTTCGATGAGGCCTTCCGATTCCTTAAGTACATTACTAATTCCAAGGGACTGTCCAATCTGAAGAGTCGCTTGCTGAAGCGGATATTGGAAACCATGCAGCGTAATGCCGGTTACTTCCAAACTAAGCGGCAGCAGTGATATATGTGTATAGCTCCCTCGTAATATACGAGTGGATTGGTTAATGACAATGATTTGGTTGTTGGCATCCACAATGGAACAGGAAACGCCTTGCTCTGTGCCTTTGCGTAGCAGATGTACATTGGCTAACGAATGATCAAAGCGTGTGCCTAGCGCGCCAAGGAGGACGATATGATCAGGCTGCTGATCCAGTGCCCAGTTAAAGGCCATTTCGGTGTCAGTTAAATCCTTGAAGACCGGATCGCAATCGATGAAAGTGAGACTGGAAGAGCGAATACGGCTCAACTCTTCGTCAGTGACAGAATCGAAATCACCGAGTGAAATATGCGGCGTATAGCCATGTTGAATCAGATATAGGGCACCACGGTCCGACCCTACGAGAACGTCATCTTCATGAATGTCTCCAAGTGCCCAATCTCCGAGTGTCCCTCCAGTTACAATGATAATTCGTTTTCCGTTCATGCTTGTTCCCCCAACGCTTGATATATCATCCCTTTAGTATATCATACGCAGGCAAAAAACCGAGCTACAATTCATTGCAGCCCGGTTCTATGATTAGGTTCTCGCGTCCACACGCTTGCGCATAGGGTTAAGCTCAGACTGGTCATGATCAATCACGGCTTCATCAGCGAAGCCCTTCATTTCCCAAGTCGTACGTCCCAAAACAAGATCGGCGGGAAACTCGTCGCCGCGCTTGAGCGTAACCTCTCGTCCTGCTTCATTGGCATAAATACCGTCCGTCTCAACGATGTCGCCAGTCATGGGATCCATCGATTTGTCATTAGACATGCTGTATTCCTCCTTTCCTGTTGCTTATTCATACCATTTCCAATGATGGAGGAAATTATGAGCGGAATCATGTAGAATGAGAAGGTTGTCACAGACTAGAAGGTAGAAAGGGAATGAATCTACATGGCTTTATGGGGGACGATTGTGAATGCAATCGCCATTATTATTGGGGGATTATTAGGAATGATGCTGCCACGCATCTCGGAAGGCATAAAAAGCACAGTTATGCAGGGCCTTGGGCTCGCCATTACTGTGCTGGGCATTACTATGGCATTAAAGTCGAATCAAATCGTACTAGTTATTATGAGCGTGGTTATTGGAGGTATCATTGGAGAACTGCTGCGAATCGAGTACAGGCTAGAGCAGCTTGGTGACTGGTTGCAGGCGCAACTTCGCAAAGGCTCTTCTGCTGCTCATCCTACAAGCAGTATCTCGCAAGGCTTCGTGACATGCACTTTGGTTTATTGCATTGGAGCTATGGCTATTCTGGGTCCATTGGATGGCGGCCTTAGGCATAATCATGATATTTTATATACCAAATCATTGCTGGACGGGTTCTTATCCATTATCTTCGCGTCTACTCTTGGGATAGGTGTGATTTTCTCGGCGGTGTCCGTGTTCGTGATGCAAGGGGGCATCGCTCTGGCAGCGACGTTCATTGCCATGGCATTCAGCCAGGCGTCTCTAGATGCTATGATCGTTCAAATTACAGCCGTGGGTGGCGTTCTGGTGATTGGCGTTGGCCTCAACATTCTCCAAATTAAAAAAATGAATGTAGCCAACATGCTTCCGGCACTTGTCATAGCGGCGGCAGCGGTTCCTCTGCAGCATTATTTTACCGTATGGTTTAGCCGACTGTTCTAAACAGCCGAACCGTTAAATTTGTATCCGACACCACGAACTGTAATAATGTAGCGAGGCTCTGCTGGGTTAGATTCAATTTTCTTACGCAGATTACTAATATGTACAATAAGTGTTCGTGGATCGCCCATGCTATCCAGGCTCCATATAAGTTCAAACAGATGCTCGATTTTGTATACTCGATTAGGGGTCTTAGCCATTAAGGAAAGCAAATCGAATTCTTTGGCCGATAACGATATGGTCTGTCCATTCACGCGAACGATGTGGCTAACCAGATCGATTTCGAGGCCAGGGAATTTCACCAACTGAGGATCATCCTGATGCTGCTCTCGAATGGAATTTCGACGTAAATGAGCTTTGACTCTAGCGACGAGCTGACTAGGGCTGAAAGGCTTCGTCATATAATCATCGCCACCCATGCTTAATCCGAGAATAATATCAATATCCTCGCTCTTGCAGGAGATGAACAGGATCGGCGTATTGCTCGTTTTGCGAAGCTGTCGGCAAACTTCTATACCATCAAGTCCTGGCAATAGAATGTCCAGAATAATAAGATCGGGCTTATGTTCCTTCACGATCTCAAATACATCGTGACCGTTATTGGCGCTGATGACTTTATAGCCTTCCCGCGCTAGGTAGAGTTGAATCAATTGGACAATTTCTTGCTCGTCATCAACAACTAAAATAGTTTCTCCTGCCATACTAGAAATCCTCCTCAGTAACGGAACAGCTTGGTAGAAAGAACGGTGTTCCCGCTCTAACATGTTACCTTCATTATAGAACGATTCTCCTAGATATTTCTATCCTTTTATTGACAGATAAAGAGATTTGGTACGGTTCTTACTCCAAAGTAGGTAATTTGATCTGCCTCTACATCCCAGTAAATGTGAAAAGTGTATGAGAAGAGTCATATTTCGACTTCAATTGACGAAAAATTTGGATGAACTTAATTGAATCTTTATGTTCCCATGCTAATCTACCTAAGTCTCTAAGTAGAAAGCACGAGAGGGGCTGCGGAGTAATGAGTCATAAGGCTGATGCGGATATCGCCAAACATTCATCGTTACAGAAGGATACATTCGTACGCCAATTCATCGAGCAAGCTTGGGATCTGTTTAGCATATTTGATGTTTATGGAAATTTGACCTACGCCTCCAAGAATTTTAGTGAGGTGATAGGATTTATACCTAGTGACTTTCAGCAAGTGGTGGACTTTATCGATTCGGAATATGGTATGGATTTACATAAAATGTTTATCAAAACCTTGCAAACTTGCAGCTGCAGTAAGTTAGAATTTCGAACGAGAAGTGCAAGTAAGAATATCATCTGGTTCGAGTGCACCGCGATTCCAATTCGTAACGACGAGGGTGTTCTAGCCGAGATTTCTTTCGTTCTAACGGATATCACGCTGCGCAAAAATCAAGAGAGCCGTCTTATTGCCATGGCTTATCATGATCCTCTGACAGGTTTGCCTAATCGGCGAATGTTTAAGGAGCATCTGCAGCAAATGCTTTTGCAAGCCAATCGAACGAAGAGACCGTTTGGACTTTTATACGTAGACATAGATGATTTCAAAGTGATAAATGATACGATGGGCCATGATGTAGGAGATGCATTCCTGCAGGAATTTACTCACCGCATCAAAGGATGTCTCCGTGAGGTTGATATGTTCGCCCGTATGGGAGGCGACGAGTTCACCATTTTATTACCCGCGGTGGTTTGTAAGGAACACGTGGAAAGCGTCGCCCGGCGCATCATTCAGTGTTTTGAACAGCCATGGGACATACAGGGGCAGCAGTTTCACGCAACAGTCAGTATGGGAATTACGCTGTACCGCTCGGATGAAAGCGATGCGACTAGTATGATGAAAGAAGTAGATATTGCCCTATACAAAGTGAAGGGCAAAGGCCGTAACCACTACCAGTTTTATTAGAAACCGTTACTCGGAGCTGTATGCTCTAAGTAACGGTTTTTTGGTATCACCAATATTTACCGTGGCACATTCAATTTCTTTCTAGCAGAATAGAGGAAGCAGCTAGATGCTAGAAATGGGAGGTGGCCGATGAATAAAACCAAAAATCGATGGAAGAAATTCGTGATTATACTAGCCGCAGCGGGGCTTTTGACAATAGCAACAAGCTCAGAACCTAGTGTTAAGGCTGAAGCTAGCTCGTCTCAAGGGAAATTTACGATGTCTTATCTCTTCTTTGGCAATTCAAATGCCTATACCTCACAAGTGGATAAAAGCGGTCAAACACTCGATGTTATCTCGCCTAGCTATTTTCATATCCATGCAGATGGTAGTTTGCAATTATCTGATTCTCTACAGGACTCTTTCATTACCGACATGCACCAGCGAGGGAAGAAGGTTGTCCCTTTTCTTAGTAACGATTTTGATAGGACCCTGGGTGAGAAAGCCATTGATAATCGAGAAGCGCTTGTGAATCAAATTGTTGAGGCTATCAAGGACCATAAGTTGGACGGCATCAATATGGATATCGAAAATGTGGATGCAGCTTACCGTGATAAATATACGGATATGGTCAAAATGCTGCGCGATAAACTCCCGAGCGGGATGGAAGTATCAGTAGCTGTAGCAGCGAATCCTACAGGGGCAACGAAAAGCTGGATTGCTTTGTATGATTACAAGGCATTAGCCGCGGTGAGTGATTACTTAATGGTCATGGCTTATGATGAAAGCTATCCAGGAGATCCGACCCCGGGACCTGTGGCAAGTTTACCCTTTGTCGAGAAATCGATTCAATATGCAGTAGCGCAAGCACCAGCTAATAAAATAGTTCTTGGTGTTCCGTTCTACGGGCGGTACTGGAATCAAGACGCTGCCGCTAATGGTTCAGGTGTATCCGCTCAGACGCTAATGAAGCTGATTGAAACTTATAAAGGGACTGTGCGGTATGATGCTGCTAGCCAATCACCGGTAGCTACTTTCACGATAAGTCCAACCGATGCAGCGTCTAGCGTATATGGCAATAAGCTCGGCCCCGGCGACTACACCGTGTGGTTCGAGAACGAACAGTCGCTCAAAGAAAAGCTGGAATTGGTAGGCAAGTATAACTTGAAAGGGACTGGAAGTTGGAGCCTGAATCAGGAGACGACGGATACATGGGATTACTATAGCTTATGGTCAGATGGTTTTTACTTCGCCGACATGCAGAAGCATTGGGCGCAAGCTAACGTGCTAGCCGCTGCGAACCGAGGCTGGATGCTCGGCATAGCCTCTGACCGGTTCGCGCCGGACGCGGCGCTCACACGAGCTGAAGCCGCGACGATTATCGTGCGCGTGCTTGGCTTGAAGGGCGAGGCGGTAGCAATCGGCGCCTCGTTCAGTGATGTCCCTGCCACCCACTGGGCGTGGCAGGATATCCGGCTCGCGCAGCAGAGCGGGCTGATCCAAGGGATCAGCAGCGATCGCTTCGCGCCGGATCGGGTCATGACGCGGGAGCAGATGAGTGTGCTGCTGTCCCGCGCTTTGCAGTTGACTTCGCAGGCTGGCGGCGGAGCCGCTGCGAAGGGTTTCACCGACGTGCCGGCAGGAAGCTGGTCGGCGGGGGCCATCGCTGCGATGAGCAGCAATGGCCTTGTCGACGGCTTCGCGGACGGCACGTTCCGCCCGCGTGCGTCACTGACGCGCGGAGAGATGGCGGCGCTGCTCAGCCGCGCCCAGCCGCTGCTCACGAAGTGAGCCGGCTCTAGCAGAGAACCGCACCCTACTCCGGCTTGCAGAGTGGGGTGCGGTTCTTTGTTTTGCTTATCCGCAGCCGCTGGCGCTTAGGTTACTGCCTTGCCTCGCTGCTAATTCTGGGTTGTCACCAGATAGCGACGCCAATGTAAGGATCAGCAAAGAAGCAATAGCGCCTCCGACCCAATTACCAGCGTTCCCAGTAATACTCGCTCCCCGCGGCTAAGAACAAATTTGATTTAAGCCATTCAGCAGTTTTGTGAAGGGTTACGGGTCATGGTAGTTAACAATGTTGTAATTACTACAACAATTCGCACGCCAAAAGGCTATTTTGCAGCTTGAAGTTGCATTTCGTACAACAATTCTAACCCTTTTCTTGCGAAATCGCCTGAATAGGGCAAAATTGTTGTACATTATGCAACATTGAAGGAGAGAGGTGGTATATAGGCCGCAAATGTTGCACATTATGCAACATTGAATTGGAGTGGTGGGATATAAGTTTCTACAACATCTTTAATCTTCAACCGAGAATGTGGATTTATTCATCCCATTATTCCTTCATTCATCCTTCATTCATTCCTCGACAGTCTCCTAAGTTACCGCTGGGGAGTTGCTTCGAAGAAACCAATGCCTTCTTCTTTGCCCAGTTTGACGAAGGTTGTCTTTTCTTTGGGCCCGGGTTTATCTGTGACGAATTGACGGATATTTTTGATGTGGGCTTCGGCACTGGTAATACGATTACTGCCGATCTGCAGCATAGCGGAAGAGGAAACACCAATTATCCGGATATTCTGCACACGAATAAATGAGCCTAAGTTATCCACACACATTGTGAAGGGTTCCGGTGGCTGGGGGATGGGAAAGGGTCTTTGAAAAAAGGGATAAGCCTTGAAGCTTCCCTCATTCCCATAATAGAAGGGAACTTCGCGCTGGACAGCGAAGACTCTTGTTTTTAGGGCTGTGTTGATGTTATCGCCAACATGCATGATACTGCTCGAGCCTAAGTCATTGATATAGACATTGCCAACGATGGATAAGCGAACCATGGGTCATTTCTCCGCTGGAAGAGGTACGAATGGTGAAATGATGACCGATTCGGGAGGCGTGTCGAACATGGAGGACAATGAAATGACTTCTGTATCGCCAATGAGAAATATCGAGGAACTGGCTACCCCGACGATTCTCACGTCACCTACGAAAAGTTGCTTGTTTTCCACATGCAAGTTCAGCATATTTTAGCCTTCCTTCCTTGGTAAACTGGATATGTAACTCTCAATTGCACTGAATATGTCTTGTTTTGTTTTCTCAAAGATGCTGGTTGTAACGGCCTCCATCGGTTCTTTGAAACCAACACCGCGGTACTGATTGACATAATGCTGAATGCGGGTGTCTAACTGTTTACGGATATCATCGATAATGAGGGCTTTATAATCCTCGTCTAGTGGATACTGATATTTGTTTTCCAGATTGTTCATATCGGCATGAACGCCATATTGCAAATATTGTTCTATCCCGCTAGAGACCTCCTGCTGAATGCCAAAACCAGAGGTACTTCCTTTCTCCGGATCTTGACCTTGATGCCCCGTCCTTTGTCCCTGATCTTGCCCTTCTGGTCTCTGCCCTATTCCTTCCCATGAACTTATCCCTTGCCCTTGACTTTGTCCTTGCCCCTTCCCCTGAAAAAATGCACTCGCATCAGCTCCAGCATATTTGCCCATCGAGGCACCATTCACTGAGAGGTCATCGATATTGTCAAGTAAGCTGGGGCTGATACCGATTGTTAAGGTCCCGTCTAGCTTTTCGACTTTGAGTTGATCGAATTTATATTCAATTTTATCGATGTGGACGCCCTTCTGATTTTTCAAGGCGTTAAGGTCCGTTTGCAGTTTGGTTACCGTTTGTTCAAGCGTATCGATTCGCTGTTTTTGCGTTTCAATATAGGCGGAGACCTGCTGGGCCCATTGCTGCCAAGTAATACAATTATGCATCTAGGAAAGGCACCTCCTTCCGGCTTCAATCAGTTGTAACCTTGTGACTACTAATAACAAAGTCTATGTTGGCGGTGGTAAAGGAACTAGAGAGACTGGGTTCGTTGTGCTTGCCCCAAGCTGTGGAGCGGATTCAACGAAGCCGCCTGTATTGTAAAGATTGGATAATGATCGGATAGATCCGGCGGTGCCAATTTGCAGAACGGAGGAGTTAGCCACTGAGTCCACTTTTAAATGCTGAATCATAATGGTCTGATGGATGGTCCAGTTCATTTTGGATGAACACCTCGCTCAGGTTAATAAATGAATTGCTTTAAATGATTACTCCGCTGGCATTGTTTTCGATAAGGTCGGAATCGTTGGTTACGGTGGTGCTATAGGCATTATAGATGCGAGGGAAATCCCCGGTATTAAATGAGCCTGCTCCGGCAAAAGTTTTGGAGGAGCTATTAGGTGCGATGATAAAGGAATCGCCGAAGTGGACGACGGAGCTCGGCCCCACGCTGATGATTTTGACATTCCCTACGATAGATGGCATAGTCGATCCCCCTTGCGCTTATCACAACTATAGTATATGAGGGTATTCGCCTAGAGGTGCCCTGTTTTTCATTTGGGTGTCACATCAGGGAGTAGGCACATATACTGCTAGTGAAAATGAGGTGATGGGCTTGAGCGGGTTTAATCGCCATCCTTGGCTAAAGTGGGAGCAAGTTGAGAAGTTCCTTGGGCAGAAGCTGCCTTTCGGTGAAAAAGGGCAGACCTTTCTAGATAATATGACGTGGGCCGAGGGATATGTACAGGACATGCTGAAAAAAGCGATGCCGGGTTTGGATGCCAATCTCTCTTCCCAAGGATATGCGGGCTCAGAAATCTTTGAGACGCATGAACATGTCATTATTAAAGTGAAAATTGCCAAAGATGAAAATCCAAGAGCGCTTCAGGTGTTTGTGAAATCCAATCAGATTAAGCTGACCGGCTTTCTCAGCGGCAAGAACCGAATCATTAAGCTACCGACCCTTGTGCAGCCAAGGACGGCTAGAGTGAGCTACAAACAACGTCTGCTGGAGATCAAGGTGCGCAAACGAGGCTTAAGAGAGAACTATGTTGAGGCGTACATCCGTTACTAGCGAGTCAGGAGGGTGGAATACATTGATGGCCTGCAGACTCCTAGGTGAAAAACAAAAACCCTCAAGCCATATGGCTGAGGGTTATCCTTGTTTGACTATAGGACGCGGCGAGCGGTCATGTAACGGGACGACCAAGTTCCGCTGTTAATGTTAGTAATACGGACTCCGCCTGCACCGTATGTTTGCAGCAGGTTGCCGTTACCCATATAAATGGCTACATGGTTAATGACGCCAGGTTTGCCTGGAATAGAGAAAAACACGAGATCGCCTGTGCGAAGGTTGCTTCTGGAAACATAGCTTCCGACATGGGATTGTTGTTTAGAGGTCCGCGGCAGGTTTACGCCAACCCGCTTGAACACATATTGAGTGAAGGAAGAGCAGTCAAATGTTCGTGTTTGACCCGCTTTAGCACCGAATTGATAAGGTCTTCCCAAATAGTTTTTACCGATCGAAATGACTTGACTGCCGCGAGAAGTTGCTGTGATTGAGGCATCAATGGCTTCCGCTGCCCCAGCTTGATGAGGCGCGCTCACCATTCCTGCAGAAAGTCCTATGGAAACGGTCAATGCCGCTATGACTAGTTTCTTATACCACATTGGTTGTTGGTTTTTCATCTGGTTTGCCTCCTTAGATTTTTCGTAAGCCTATGCTGAGTTTTCAAAGAAAACTTGATTTGCATGACTCTTCTATTGAGTTAACTTGAGTGTTCGTCCACCTAAGCCCAAGTATACCAGATGAAATTCCACCTAACATTTACCTTGTAACCCTGAGATCAGTGGTATGAAAGGTGTTAAGGTGAATTCTGAGAATATGATGAGAATCCCATTATAATGTTTTTATTGACACATTTTTGGCAGCGTAATCAATGCGGTAGTACCTTGACCTAAGCAGCTTTTGATCTGAATGGTCCCCTCATGCTTCTGAACGATATGCTCCGCAATAGCCAGTCCCAGACCCACTCCGCCTTGCTTGCGATTCCTTGCTTTATCCGTCCGATAGAAGCGGTCAAAAAGGTGCGGTAAGTCACTTTCCGCAATGCCAATACCTTGATCTATGACTTCGATAGTGACCCACTTGCTCTCTGTGACGCCGATTTTCAACACGACCGTTTGCTGGCTGTATTTGAGTGCATTATCTAGCAAAATAATGAGAAGCTGCCTGATCTTATAGGGATCTCCGTTCATAGGAAGCTCTTTCAGGTCTTGCTCGATCTGCACCTCAATCTCTCTGCTAGAGGTAACTCTAAGCGAGGCTGCGGTTTGCTGGGCAATCGGAAGGAGATCGAAGGTGCTCTTTTGTTCACAGTCTTCTCGCTCTTTATCGGTAAGAGAAAGCAGATTTTGCGTGAGAATCTTCAGCTGGGCTGATTCGGAGATGATGGCTTCGAGCGCTTCTTCACGCAGCTTATCATCTCGGAAAGCCCATCTTCGCAATAAGCTAGCGTAGCTCTCAATGATCGTGAGCGGCGTGCGCAGCTCGTGTGAGGCATCCGCAAGGAATTGCTCCTGCTTTTGAAACATTTCCTGCAGTCTATCAATCATTCTATTAAATGTTGCGCCAAGCATGATTAGCTCATCATTTGTGAGCTTTTCAGGCATGGGGATGTGCCTAAATGAGCCGCTTTTTTCAATGTTTTGCATAGTGGTAACTAACTGCTGAAGCGGACGAAAGAGCACATTCGTGTAGAAATAACCCCCAAGGAGAGCTAGTATCAACGCACCTGTGGAAGTTAATAAAAGAATAGAGATGAGCATGCGGGAGTATTCGCCCAACCTTCGCAAGTTGCGTCCAATTTCTAAAATAGCCACCTGATGACCTTCTTTGTACACAGGCATTTTCACGAATATAAAAATTCCGTCGGGCGCCGATTCTATGATGACTGTTTCTTTGTCTACATAATCGGCAGAATAGCTGAGCAGCTTGGGGTCGGAATAGATTTGGTAAACAACCTTTGAATCGGGAGCAATATAACGTACCATTTCTTGCGGAATGAGGAGCTCTTCCATCTGCGAGTTATTCTGCCAAAACTCAGGATGATTAGGCAAATCCTTCAGAATGAGGGTGCGGGCTTTTTCTTTCAGCAGCTCGACTTCGCCCTTGGTTGTAACTCGAATGAACATATAGTAGACAAAAATGAAGCTGAAAAAAAGGATCAACATCAGTCCTGCAGAAACCCACAGTGTGATCTTCAGCTTAAGGCTCATGAGGGGGTCTGCCCGTCTTTGGGGACAGCTTCACCAGTTGAATCGTCCGCCTCTTTGCTTGAGGAAGGATCAACTTTCAGCAAGTAGCCGATACCGCGTATCGTCTGAATGAGCTTGGAAGAGAAGGGCTTGTCCACCTTTTGCCGCAAATATCGGATATACACGTCAACCACGTTCGTATCTCCTACAAAATCATATCCCCAAACCTCCGAAATGATCTGCTCCCGCGACATCACTTCGTCCTGGTGTTGAATCAAGAAGCGCAGTAAATCAAACTCCGTAGGCGTTAATTCGATCGGTGTACCTTCTCGGGTAACGGCTCTACTCTTTAAATCCATGCTTAGATCATCCACTTTCAGCAAATGAGGCTGCTCTGCTGACTGGTCCTGCAAGCTTCTTTGGCGAAGTAGACTGCGAATACGGGCGAGCAGCTCGATCGTGGCAAAAGGCTTCGTCACATAGTCGTTAGCGCCTTGGTCAAGTCCGCTGACACGGTCCGGGACAGCATCGCGTGCCGTCAGCAGGATGATGGGAAGGGTAGCGTTTACCTGCCGTATGCGGCGAAGCACCTCTAGACCGCTGAGTTCCGGCAGCATGACGTCAAGTAGGATAAGCTCCCAGTTCTCCGACTCGTCTAAGGCTGCATTCAGTCCAGAGCGCCCATCTGCTCTTATATGTACCTCATAGCCCTCATGCTCCAGCTCCAGCTGAAGCACCCTGGCAATGCGTTCTTCGTCCTCAATTAGCAATATGCGGCTCATGGCGGATAGATTTCACTCCTAACGGCTCGCTGATGGTCAGCGGTGTCGATTCGTTCTTTATTTTCTCTATTCGGTACATTTACATACATATGTGAAAAGCCCAGTCTTTAGGGGAGTGTCTCGTTAGCGTTCATTAGCCTAGTCCGCGTTCATCCTTTGTGACATAAAATAACGTATAGAAGACTGATAAAGGAGTAGGACAAATGAGTATATCTCCGAAAAAGAAGTTACGAATCAAATCCAACCAGAAAGTAGCGATTTTACTGCAAGACCATGATGCTACCGCAAGAGTCTATGTGGAGATTCAAGGGGAGCTCAAATCGCGAGAGGTTATGGTTGAGGCTCTAAAACGGTTAGAAGACGGATTGATCTACGCAGACGAGAATTGTACGGAGTTAATCGAGAGTGAGTATATTGAGGTTTTCCCTAAAAAAACCCCGTATCGCCGTGAAGAAGAGGACTTTATCTTTCTTATTGACCGTGCGTATGCAGAGGACTACGTCGTCTCAGCCAAAATCATCAAATAAATATGAAAAACCCCTTATCGATAGATCTGAGGCCGAAGCCTTCAAGAACTGTCAATAAGGGGTCTTTTTCAATTTAAAAATATTAGTTTTTATTAACAATTGGAGCTGTCTCTACGGAAGTCAAACGGTCATAGAAATCTACAAAGTTATTTCTTTCATCTGAGCTAAGCTGAGCCATAGCTGTACGCGGATGCTCATCAAGCGCTCCTACGATCATGTAAGGAATGAGATAGCCCCAATCCCATTTTTGACGCATAGTAATCATGTGTTTCTCGATAATTTCTAGTACGGGACGAATGTCGTAACGTGCTCCTTTTAAATAGCTAAGAAGTAGCTCCGTCGTACAGTTCCCTGCTGCGCGGCCCATTCCATAAACGGAGGAATCAAGGAAGGTCACGCCTTTGGAAGCACCGGCAATTGTGTTTGCGAAAGCAAGCTGCAAGTTGTTGTGCATATGTAAGCCAAGTTCTTTCTCAGGAAGCAGACGTTGGAACTTCGTTACGAGGTAGTCAATGTCTTTATGATCCATGCTGCCGTAGGAGTCTACGATATAGACAACGTCAACAGGGCTTTTATTGATTTCTTCGAAAGCTTCAACTAGTTCATTTTCCATAACGTGGGAAAGCGCCATAATGTTAATTGACGTTTCGTAGCCCATGCTATTAAACTTTTGAACAAGCTCAAGGCCTTTATCAACGTCTTTGATGTAACAAGCAACGCGGATCAGGTCAAGTAAGCTGTCTTCACGAGGTAAAATGTCGTTCTCATCGACACGGCCGATATCTACGAGAGCAGATAGTTTCGTATCGGTCTTTTTGGTAATAACGTCACGAAGGAAGGATTCATTCAAGAATCTCCAAGGACCGGATGCTCCGCCTTTAAGCAGTTTTTCCGAGTTTTTATAACCAATTTCCATATATTCTACACCGGCTGCACTTAAGCCGCGATACATGTCTTTGACAAATTCCACGCTAAAATCCCAATCGTTCACTAAACCGCCGTCCCGAATCGTACAATCCAAAATCTTGTGTTGATGCTGCTTAACCATACTCGTATTGCCCCTTTCGACTGCTTATATCGCTTCTGATTTTGCTATATTATCACTTATCTTGAGGTAACTTGTCAATGAATGTCACTTAATAAACATGAGTCAGATCCTTCGAACGTAAAGGAAACTTATCCTTCTAAGTATAGACGCGTGTGCGTTTGAATAAGATGGCGGTAGTATTCGATATGCCGACGAAGGAGGCCGGACATCACGTTACCGTTCTTGAAGCGAGCGAAAGAGTTGGCGGGCGCATTCGAACGATACGGAGACCCTTTACCGAAGGGCAATATTTTGAAGCGGGAGCTATGCGGTTTCCCGAAACACATTACCTCGTTAATGCCTACATCCATAAATTCGGCCTGCCAATCCGTGCATTTATCAATGAAACACCAAATGACCTCATTTATGTCAACGGAATTAAAACCCGTGTTCATCAATATGAACGAATTGGCCTTTGTTCGTCAAAGAGTTCGATAAATATTCACTGTACAACTTTTTGAAATTGTACCCCTATGAGCCATGCACCACATTCTCAAGCGGAGCGATCGAAATGATGGGGGTACTTCTCGATTTGGTGAGCACAATGAACGATGCTTTCACAGGAACCATCCTGCAGAAGCTTGCTGCCTGGGGAGAGGATATCCGATTTCACGAGATTCCGGGTGGTAATGAGCTGCTGCCGCGGGCATTTCTTACCGTGAATTTATTAGCGGTGTCTCTTTTGATTGGAGTAAAGATCCTCAATCTCTTGGCTGTTTCGCTATGTATACGCCACAACAGGCGACAGAGCTAGGCCCCTACATTGCCCTCCCCGAGGGGAGGGTTCATTTTGCTGGCGATCATACGTCAGCTATGAGCGGCTGGGTTGAAGGCGCGATTGAGTCCGGTATTAGAAGTAGCGTACAATGTAAATGAGCTTCCTATTAATGGATACGGATTTTAAAATTTGGCCAAGATGTAGCTCCATATGGTCTCGGGGGAGAATGCCTTATGAATCGAAACGAGTGGTCATCAGCGAAAGAGGTTGCCGTGAAAGCCGCATGGAAAGCAGGGGAGCTCGCAAGAGAACGATTCGGGGGTAAATTGGATATTCAGCACAAGGATGATCGCGGAGATTTGGTCACCGAAGTGGACGTTCAAGCGGATCGTTTGATTGTGGAAGAAATCATGGCGGTGTTTCCGAGTCATCGTATATATAGTGAAGAAGCAGGTGAAGGAGGGGCGGCCAGCGATTGGGTATGGCATGTCGATCCTCTAGATGGAACGAATAATTTCGCCTTGGGGATACCGCTTTATGGGGTTTGCATCTCTTTGAGCTATCAGGGGCAAATTGTCCTAGGGGTAATCCATGATTCGGCTCTAGGGTTAAATTATGTTGCTGTTAAGGGCGAAGGCGCGTGGCAGGAGGATTTTAAGCTTGAGGCGAAGCCGAAGGGTCCGTTGGTAAAGTCCACAATTTCATGGATTCAAGGCCATGGGGTTGGCAAGGACGATCACAAAGCGTTGGGACTAAGACATCATCTAGAGCATTCGGTTAAAAGAGTGCTGCGCTTGTGGGCACCGTCTTTGACTTGGGCAATGCTGGCCAGAGGCGACTTGCATGGTGTCGTGCTGTACAACTCCGAAGGTGAGGATTTGTACGCGGGCTTGCTGATCGCGCAGGAGGCTGGCGTGAAGGTGACGGATTTCTCGGGTAATCCGGTGGCTATGCTTGGGGGCTCGGGTGCAGGGGTGAGTGCGAGTGCGAGTGCGAGTGCGAGTGCGAGTGCAAGTGCAAGTGCAAATGCAAATGCAAATGCAAATGCAAGTACAAATGCAGGTGTAAGTACAAGCTCCGTAGTGGGGTTAGAGATGGCACAGGCGGTTTACTTGGTGGCTGCTGTGCCGGAATATCATGCAGAGCTGCTGGCATTCGTACAGAAAGCCATCAAAGTAGAATAATGTGGGAACAATATGCAGATGATAATGGCATACTTTGCATGTTGAGGAAGAAAGGATGCTATGCGATGAAGAGCTTTGTTCCTATATTTTTTGAATTTGAAAAGGAGCGGGATGCACTCCTTGCGCTTGATACGCTGGACGAGCTCGGCTACAAGCCGGAACTCCTGGGCGGAGATATGTCCACGGTGCACATCCATCTTGATGCACAGGAGATAACATCTGCGCTAGAAATTGCACAGTCGCACGGCGGGCGCTTAGTGGATCGCCCGCAGGCTGAGTCAGAACCAGCGATATACAACATGGCGTATGATCTGGAGGGTTCCATCCGCATTCCGGCCCACACCGTGAATGAGGATTGGTCCGAGAGCTACGCTGAGGCGAACGTATTGCCCGTAAACGACGCAGTGCCGAGCGAGGAAGAGGCGGCCTTTGATCCGTCTGCTGACGATTACAACCATTTCAGCGCCGGTATCCGGATGTGAAATGGAGCAGGGGAGGCGGCGCGCAAGCTGCGCTAGCGTGAGCGAATTCTGGCGCGAGTGAGCCAAGCTTGTGGAGCGCTGCGCTAGCTAGCTAAGGGCAAGCTAGCGAGGGGTGAAGCCCGCGCGTGGCACACGAACCCAGCGCGAAAACCGCGTGAGGCGCGCGAAAGCGGAGGGAGCGTGAAGCCAGTGTGAGGCACGCGGAAGCAGAGTCATAGCGATGAAAAACATCGCTATCTCGCGCCCGCGACCGAGCAACCCCGCCATAAGGATGAAAATCATCGTTATGGTAAACCAGCTTCGCCTACCCTCAAAAATCCCGCATGTCCACTCATCTGTGGACGCTCCCAAGCACTAACCCGAACGGGTTAGTGCTTTTTTGGGGTGAATTAGGAAAGTAAGTTGTACTGCGTACAACAATTTCCTTGATTTCTTCTGGGCAAGCTAAGGATTGTTGTATTTTGCACAACAATTTTTCCTTTTTATAGGATATAGAGCCACTTATGGCTGGAACTGTTGTATTTTTTACAACATTCGCGTGGAAAACGTGGATTAGCTTGCCTATTGTTGTACAACGTACAACATTCCATGGATTGGCAAGCGTCGTGGGTGCAATTTGTTTTGCATCAACCTTGCAAACACTTTCGCCCAAGGACTAAAGTAAGCCGATTATTTTAGTCTATTTATTTTCATTTTCCACTCCTTCCTAGGCATGCGCCTTTTTATTGTAGATACCACAGAATTCGTAACCTTTACCATCATTTCCGCGTCTGGTGAAATAAGGAAGTAAATTTGTGGAGGAGTGATTCGGATGAGACGCATGGTGGAGATTATTTTGGTGGCAGCAATAATAAGTGTGATGACCGGATGCATGGATGAGCAAACAAAAGGTGCCACGGGAACAAACAGCAGCAGTCCACAACCGACTTCAATGATCCCTCCTACAGCATCTCCAGCACCATCAACGCCAATTTCCCCAACACCAGCACTCACGCCAGCTCCAACTGTACAAGTGCCTCTCCCTACTTCTACTCCTAGTATCAAACCAAGTCCAACTTCGTACGCCAAAGAAGCCGACGCGAAAAAAGCAATCGAAAGCCGAGCCAATGAAACGATACAAGCGCTGAAGGAACAAGATCTGAAAAAGCTCGCAGAACTGATCCATCCGAAGAAAGGTGTACAATTTTCGCCGTACTCCTATATTCATGTGTCGAGTGATGTCCAAGTTCTAGGCAGCGGGCTTACAACCCTTTGGGCAAATACCAGTACGACACACTGGGGTGATTACGACGGTTCAGGTGACCCCATTGATCTCACTTTTCCCGACTATTGGGATAAATTCGTATATAACGAAGATTTTGCAGCCGCACCACAAATAAGTTATAACATTATTCTTGGCAGAGGGAATATGATTAATAATGTATTCAGTGTATATCCGACGACTTCAGCGATTACGGTGGAGTATCATTATCCCGGTCTAGATCCGCAGTTCCAGGGGATGGATTGGACCAGTCTTAGGCTTGTTTACGAGAACTCAGGCACTCAGTGGTATTTAGTTGCTATTGTGCATGACCAGCATACGATGTAATTCCATTTTCCAATTTAAATTAAACGTCTAAAAGCCGTATTAAACCTCGATATTTACGTGGAATAGTTCGGTTTTTTCGTACTTTTTAAAATAAATCATTGACAGGTTCCGTCGAATGTCATATTCTTATCCCATAAAACCGAGTAACATCGTAGGAATTAAGGAGATGATTCTAGTGAATAACAATTTAGTGACTGCATTTCAATCCAACTGGGTCAGCCTAGTCGTATCAATTATCATTATCGGGGTCCTCGTCTTATTGGCGAAAAAAAGAGTAAGCTTTGGTAACCGTGTTTTCATTGGTTTAGGACTTGGTTTAGTAGCAGGGGTAGCTTTTAATCAACTGGGGCTTCAATTTAAAAGTGTTAGTACGATCGGAACGATCTATGTAAATTTGATCAAAATGCTCGTTATGCCGTTAGTACTTATTCTAGTCATAAACAGTATTTCATCGTTATCCAGTCTAGGTCAGCTGCGTAAACTGGGTTTGAAAACGATCGGTTGGTTCTTGCTAACAACAGGGATCGCGGCGGTGATCGGTTTGGTTGTCGCCTTGGCATTTGATCCGGGTAACGGAATTGCACAGGCTGTGCCGAAAGATTTTAAAGCAAGAGAAATTCCTACGTTTTCACAAGTTATTCTGGACTTGGTACCTTCCAATCCAATTAACGATATGGCGACTGGGAAAGTTGTACCGGTTCTGATCTTCGCGATTTTTGTTGCTGTAGCCATTGTACATGTCGGCTCGAAAAAGCCGGAAAGTGTAGCAGCCGTTAAATCGTTTATTACATCAGCAACAGCTGTGATCCACCAAGTAGTTAAGTATGTTATTCGTCTGACACCTTATGGGGTGTACGCGTTAATCGCAGCGATGGCTGCCAAATATGGTTTGGATACTCTTGCTCCTCTGGCTAAAATTATCCTTACTTCTTATGTAGCTTTGATCATCCACTTCGTGTTGATCTTCGGTGGTTTGGTTCTTTTCGTGGCAAAAGTAAACCCTATTAAGTTCTTCAAAAAGGCTTATCCGACAATTGCTGTCGCATTCACAACACGAAGCAGCTATGCAACGCTGCCTGTGAATTTGGAAGTAATTACGAAGCGCCTTCGCGTATCACCGCGTATTGCCAGCTTCGTGGCACCGCTTGGGGCAACGATGAACTTCAATGGTTGCGGCGGGGTTTGGCCGGCGGTTGTGGCTATTTTCGTAGCAAAGGTCTACAATCTTCCGCTTGGCGTTCCTGAATACCTGATTCTTATCTTAGTTAGTGTGGTTTCCTCTATTGGTGTGGCCGGCGTTCCAGGTCCAGCTGCGATTTCGACAACAGTTGTACTTACAGCTTTAGGCTTACCTTTGGAAGGTATGGGTCTTGTGCTTGGCGTTGAGGCGCTGATCGACATGGGTCGTACAGCGGTTAATGCTACAGGTACAACAGTTACGGCATTGCTCGTGGCTGAGTCTGAGGGAGAATTCGATCGTGCAGCATTTGATCGTGACGAAGAAGATGACCTCGATGTGGCTACAGCATAATCAATGAACAAAAGGAAGAAGGACCTGCATCTTAGGATGCGGGTCCTTCTTTTTTATGCCTGCTGAGCAGCATTTTTGCCAGCCATGTAGCCAGTAGAAAATGCCGCGGTAATGTTATAACCGCCCGTATAGCCGTGAATATCGAGGATCTCACCGCAGAAATAAAGCCCATTCACCAGCTTAGACTGCATCGTGCTCGGATCGACTTCTTTAAGCTGAACGCCGCCGCCTGTGACGAAGGCTTCTTCTATGGAGAGTGTCCCTTTGACGATAACAGGGAAGGCTTTCATCAATTTGCACAGCTCGAGCCATTTTTGCTTCGGGATATTATCGTACGTAAGCTGATCATCTAAGCCAGACTTCTCGAGCATGATCGGGATTAATCGATCGGATAAAAGAGTCTTAAGGACGTTTTTGATCGCTTTCTTGGCGTCCGCTTTGGCGAGAGCCATGCTTTGGTTGTAAACGTCGTCCGTGCTTTGATCCGGGAAGAGGTCCACAGTGAGCAGGACTTCCTTGAGCTCTGACTTGTTGAGCTCTTTTACGACGAATTGACTGCAGCGCAGCGCAATCGGCCCTGACAAACCAAAATGTGTAAATAACATATCGCCGCGGTGTGAAATGATCGATTTCCCTTTGGCGTTCCACACGCTGAGTGTCACGTCCCGCAAGGAAAGTCCTTGCAGCTCACGGCTGCGGATAAAAGCTTCCTTCGAGGTTAACGGAACCTCGGTAGGGAAGAGCTGCGTGATGGTGTGCCCACCAGCTTCGGCCCAAGCATAACCGTCTCCTGTTGAGCCGGTATGCGGGACAGAGCATCCGCCGGAAGCAATGATGACAGCTCTGCTGTTCATCGTTTCGCCGGAATGCAGACGAACGCCTTGGACGCTGCCGTCCTTGTATAAGACCTGTTTGACCGGACTATTCGTCCGGATCTCAACACCTTGCCTGCGAACTTGGCCGATCAACGCGTCTACGACGGTTTTGGCTTTGTCGCTGATGGGAAACATTCGACCGTTGTCTTCTTCCTTCAGGCGGATGCCGAGATTTTCAAAGAAATCAATGATATCCTTGTTGCTGAAATGAGTTAAAGCACTATATAAGAAGCGCCCGTTGCCTGGAATATGCTTGATCAATTCATCCATGTCTTTGTTGTTCGTTACGTTGCATCTGCCGCCGCCGGATATCCCGAGCTTACGCCCCAGCTTGTCCCCTTTATCCACCAAAAGCACCTTCGCGCCATCCATACTCGCGGCAATGCTGGCCATGAGACCAGCGGAACCTCCGCCAATTACAATTACATCATATGTCATTCGAATAAAGCCCCTACATCGCATATTTTGACACCATCATAGCATGCAAGGCGTGTCTAGTTCAAAGTAGGAGGACAGTCAGATCTCGGATTATATGAGTTTTAACAGGAAATACAGTAAAGATGCACACAGGTTGTGGATAACATGTTGATAAATCATGCTTTTTTGTGAATAAATTGTAAGGGTTCTGTGGATAAAGGGCGATTGAATGTGGATAAATGGCTGAATCGGAAAAGTATTGTCTCAGGCCTGTGTTTAATCGTAATACCTCAGGACACCATGTCCTGAAAGTGATAATGGTCAATGTGCATGTCCAGCCATCTTCTATTCAGAGATGCTTCTTTACCAAAGTAGTGCAGCTCCTGGTTCGTGGAGAGCACAATAGCTTCGCAAATGGAGGTGCGCTTGGCAAGCAGTGCTAGCCCTTCTTCGACGCCGAGTGTACACAGTGTTCTTGCCCAAACTTGGCACTCAACCATATCTTGGCCAGTAATGGTGCACTGCACGATATCGCTGCCGGGTGTGGACATTTTATCCTCAAATGGACTGTAAGTAGACAGGGAGCCCTCCGGCATGGCGATGGCGCCCAGTTTGGCGTTCGCGTTCCAAGGGTTTTGAATGCCAATGACCCAAGGGTCAAGATTCGTAGAGCCGCGCCCCCATACCGTGATATCCCCTCCAGCTAAGATGAGGCCTTGATCGAGCGACATGCTCTTCTGCATATATTCAGCTAGCCGTTTAATGGACCAGCTTTTTTCTATCCCTCTTAAATCGATGTTTGAATGACTGGGAAGCTTGATTGATTTCATAGCCGGATCTATTTCCCACTCTAATGAGGCAGAAGCTTTCCCAGGGCCCATTGACGTCCCTTTTTGTAGGAGAGGGTTATAGTTCCCCGCGGTTATTTTTTGATATGCCTCAGCTAGAAAAAGCACCTCTAACATCGTAGTAGAAACCATACAATTTTCACCGGCTAATGTATTCAGAAGCCTGATTTCACTGTCGGCGAGATAAGGGCTGAAACGCTTTTCCACACTTCGAAACCAATCGATAGCCAGCTTCTTAATGAGAGTACTTTCTTTCTCTTCACAGTGGAGCAGCATCTCGATATTAGACTCCATAGTTTGTAAATGAAACGGATGCAAGTACTGTGTGATACGCTCCATAAGGTTTTCCTCATTTCTTTCGTGTCCTGAAGGTTATGAACCTATTATAGAAGCGTTAACTGAGATTCAATTGATAATTAGCTGAAAGATTACTGAAAAATCAAGCCAGGCGCTGAACTAGAAAGCTGCGGTCTGGCTTATTCAGCAATGTCTCAGAATGCTTTCAAGAAACGCTCAGTGCGCATTCAGCTGTAATTCAGCATGGGTGGGTAAAGTTGTACCTGTAAACGAGGGACACGGATGACTTAAAGGGGAGTGCTAGAGAAGATGATTACACCAAAAAGCAAAAAAATCGATTATATCCTCGTAGCGATAGCATTATTAGCGGGTTTTCTGAACATGTTTAACATTTGGCAGGATCAGACAGTGAATGGGTATTACACCGCGGCTGTAACAAGTATGCTGCAAAGCTTTCATAACTTTTTCTTTGCTTCCTTCGATCCGGCCGGATATGTGACGGTGGATAAGCCGCCGATGACGTTTTGGATCCAGACGATAAGCGCGTATGTATTCGGGGTGCATGGTTGGAGTGTGATTTTGCCTCAAGCGTTGGCAGGTGTTGGTTCGGTGCTGTTGATGTACTTCCTTATCAAACCTACGTTTGGCAAAATGTCAGCTCGATTGGCCAGCCTTGCCTTTGCTTGTACCCCGATCGCCGCGGCGGTTAGTCGTACGAATAATGTGGACAGTATGCTGGTTTTCACGCTTGTACTAGCCACATGGATGCTATTTCGTGGTATTCGCGGCAATAAGTGGGGGTGGGTTGTAGCGGCTTTTGGCATAATTGGTGTGGCTTTTAATATGAAAATGCTTCAAGCCTACATGGTCATTCCGGCTTTCTATTTGTTCTACTTATTCGTAAGTAAAGTGAATTGGAAAAGCAAGCTAAAGGTGCTTACAGGCGCTTCGGCTGCACTTATCGCCTTATCGATATCATGGGCAGTCATCGTAGATTCGATCCCGGCGGACAAACGTCCTTATATGGGGAGCAGTCAGACGAACTCAGTGCTGGAGCTGGCCTTTGGCTATAACGGTGTATCCCGTCTGACAGGTAATCAAGGACCAGGTGGGGGCGGAGATGGCGCGAGACCGGACGGTTCCGGTGCGATGCAGGACGGACAAGGCGGTCTTGGAGGATTCCCGGATGGCGGTGGACCCGATGGAGCTCCAGGTGGTAAAGGCGGTGGCGGTGGTGCATTCAATACCGGAACGGCAGGGCCTCTGCGATTGTTCCAATCGGCACTTTCCGGTCAAATTAGCTGGCTCATTCCTTTCGCAGCTTTTGGCGTTCTCGCGCTGTTAATAGGTATTCGCAGAAAAAAACCGATGACTGCCAAACAGTTTGAAACTTTATTCTGGTTAGCATGGCTGCTCCCGGCAGCAGCGTTCTTCAGTGTTGCAGGCTTTTTCCATCAGTACTATTTGATTATGTTGGCCGCGCCAATCTCGGCATTGGTGGGAGCTGGTTGGACCGAGCTTTGGAACCTTTACCGGGAGAGAGCCGGTTGGAAAATGTGGCTGTTACCCGCAGCAATCGCGGTGACGACAGCTTTCGAACTGTACATTATCACGCCTTATAATGGTCAAATTGGAGCAGGATTGGCGATCGGTGTAGGCGCAGCCGGAGCGGCTGCTGTCCTGGTCCTTGTGCTCACTGCTAAGAAAGAGAAAATCGCTCATACGGCGGCTATTCTCGGATTGTTGGTCTTGCTTGCAGCGCCGCTGTATTGGGCTGCGACACCGCTCCTTTATGGTGGAAACAGTATGCTTCCTGAAGCTGGACCGAATTTGAAGCAAAGCTCAGGAATGGGCGGTTCCCGCATGGGGGGACCCGGCGAAGTGAATACGAAATTGTTAGATTACGTGACCAAAAACAACACAGGGGAGACATATTTGTTCGCTGTCTCTAGAGCGACGGAAGCTTCTTCTTATATTATAAAAACCGGCAAAGCGGTGATGGCGATGGGCGGATTCTCAGGCTCTGACCCGATTCTCACGGTAGATAAGCTGAAAGAAATGGTTCAAAACAAAGAAATTAAATACTTCCTGATTTCTTCTGGCGGCTTTGGTGGCGGCGGCGGTACCAGCTCGGAATTAACGACTTGGATCAAAGAGCACAGTACCGAGGTTCCGAAGAGTGAGTACCAGTCGGAGACTGCTCAAACACAGCAAGGTGAGCAAGATCAAGTCTCAACGCAAGATGGTCGGGACGGACAAGACAGACCTATGGGCGGTGGCATGAATGGCTCCGGAACGCTCTACGAAATCAATGTTGATTCCCTATAATTCAAGCAAAAATGAAGGAGGAAACACTATGACTGAGTATGTACGATATTCTGTTGTCATTCCTGTGTTCAATGAGGAAGCTGTTATTCAAGAAACGTATCAGCGGCTGAAGCAAGTGATGAATCGAACCGACTCTTCATATGAGCTGTTGTTCGTCAACGACGGAAGTCGCGACCATACAGCCGCGATCCTCCAAGGCATCAGTGAAACAGACGAACGCGTTAAACTCATTAATTTCTCCCGGAATTTCGGTCATCAGATCGCCATTACAGCGGGTATGGATTATGCAAACGGAGATGCGGTTGTCGTCATTGACGCCGATCTCCAAGATCCGCCCGAGCTCATTCTGGAGATGATTGCGAAGTGGAAAGAAGGCTATGACGTCGTCTACGCCAAGCGTACGAAGCGCAAGGGTGAGACCTTCTTCAAGAAACAGACGGCGCATTTGTTCTACCGCATCTTGCAGGCATCTACGGATATTGCCATCCCTGTGGATACAGGCGATTTCCGCCTTATGGACCGCAAGGTTTGCGATGAGATGAGCCGGTTAACGGAGAAAAACCGCTTCGTCCGCGGGCTTGTTTCTTGGGTCGGCTTCCGCCAAACAGCCGTCGAATATGTGCGAGATGAGCGTGCCGCCGGGGAAACCAAGTATCCACTCAAGAAAATGCTCAAGCTGTCCATGGACGGTATCACTTCTTTTTCCATCAAACCATTGAAGTTGGCTACTTATCTCGGAGGTATGCTTTCTATTTCTGGCCTGGCTTACTTAGTGGTTATCATTTATCTTAAACTATTCACAGAAAACGCTGTGGCTGGCTGGAACGGAATTGCCATTATGCAGCTCTTCTTCAGCGGCTTTATCCTGATCATTCTTGGCCTAGTCGGTGAATACATTGGACGCATTTACGATGAATCCAAAGGCCGCCCTTTATATATCGTTCGCGATTGTTACGGCATGAAGAAAAAAGAACGAAGAATCAAGAGAATCGTATGAAGGAGTGGTATAAAATGAAAATTAAAAAAGCCGTCATACCAGCAGCAGGTCTTGGTACAAGAATATTACCAGCGACGAAAGCGCAGCCAAAAGAAATGCTCCCCATTGTCGATAAGCCGGCCATCCAATACATTGTCGAAGAGGCTGTACAGGCCGGAATTGAAAACATCTTGATCGTTACAGGTCGCAATAAAAAGTCCATTGAAGACCATTTTGATAAGTCGGTCGAGCTGGAGCAGACGCTTTTTGAGAAAGAGAAGCTGGAGCTGCTGAGCGAAATTCAAAGCATTTCGAACATGGCTAATATCCATTATATTCGCCAAAAGGAGCCGCTTGGGCTGGGTCATGCCATTCTTTGTGCCGAGCCTTTTATCGGGGACGAACCTTTCGCTGTACTGCTTGGGGATGACATTATGAATTCCGAAACTTCCGCTTTGCTGGAGATGATGCAAGTTTTTGAAGCGACGAACAAGCAGGTTGTCGGTGTGCAGCAAGTTCCACAAGCTGACGTAGGTAAATATGGGATCATCGCGGCAGGCACGCAGCATAATCGTACGTATCAAGTTAGCGACTTGGTGGAAAAGCCTTCTCCGAATAACGCACCATCGAACATGGCGATTATGGGCAGGTATATTTTGAAACCATCCATATTCGAAGTGCTGCAAACAATTGAACGAGGAGCGGGGAATGAGTATCAGCTGACGGACGCTCTGCGCAAGATGTGTCTGCAGGAAGGACTGATGGCGCTTGAACTCAAGGGAGATCGCTACGACATCGGAGATAAATTCGGATACATGAAGGCGATTGTGGAGCTGGGGCTTCAAAGAGAGGAGCTTCGCCCGCAGCTGCTGGCGTATCTGGATATTCTTTTGCAGAAAGAATTGGGGAAGGAGAAGCTGCGAAAGCGAGTTGTGTAACGAATAGGCTTGGATAAAAAGTCGGGTCCGCTCAGGGTCCGGCTTATTCGTTTGGAAGTTGAACATTCAGCAACCTTTCAGCAACCGCTCAGATTGCTTTTAGGGAGGATATGGGATACTGACTGTAGAAAACGTGTACAATGAACTTCGGGGGGACTAAAACTATGCGCCAATTAAAAGGTATCAAAATTCTGCTCGTTGATGACGAGCCTCATATTCTAGAATTTCTGGAGTTAGGTTTAACGAATGAAGGGTTTGAAGTGATGACGGCACAGGACGGGATTAGTGCGATCACAGCATGCAATAAGTTTCAGCCGCATATCGCTATTCTGGACGTGATGATGCCGGGGATGGACGGATTCGAAGTTTGTCGAATGATTAAGAAGACAGAAAATGTCGCAGTTATCATGCTGACGGCTAAGGATGAAGTCGATGACAGGGTCAAGGGACTTACGCTTGGTGCCGATGATTATATGATTAAGCCGTTCAGCTTTGAGGAGCTGCTTGCCCGCATCTATGCGCGAATTCGCAATCATTTCCCGAACTTGTTCGGTGAAGTGATCATTGGACCGCTTCGCATGGATGATCGACGTAAAGAGATTAGCTTGAATGATAAGGTTTTGGAGCTATCCCCAACGGAATACGAACTGCTCAAATTTATGTCGATTAACCATGGACTTGTGTTAAGTAAATCGATGATTCTCGATAAAGTATGGGGCTATGACTTCGGTGGCGAAGAGAACATCGTCGAGGTGTACATTCGCTCCTTACGTGATAAGCTAGGCGATAAAGAACATAAGTTAATCCGCACGATTCGCGGCGCCGGGTATCGGATGGATTTAACATGAAAAGGCGGGGCCGGTTTGCCGAGCATTTTGTTACCGGTTCGCTGAAATTCCAGTTACTCTCGCGGTCTTTGTTAGTGATGTCTGTGTTGTTGCTGCTGATTGGTGTATTCCAATATATTTTCATGCAGCAATTTCTGTATAAGAACAAGGCGGAAACGATTCGCAACCAACTTGCGACGTTACCTCCCAATACGTGGCAGCGAGCAGGGGAATCTCCAGATCGAGGCCAGAATCCTTTTATGTCCAGACGAGACACTAATGGTGGTAACCGTTCGGACAATACGGGAGGAGAGTTTCCCCGAATTTTCGTTCCTGATTTATCCATTGCTTTGATCGATAGTGAAGGGACTTATAAGCAGTTGTCTTCAGAAAATGTAACGTCCCCTATGCAGCTAACGAAGGAAGAATATCAGGAATTATTGAAATCGAAAGAGAAGCTGATCTACCGAATCGTGAAGGATAAGGATGGCAATGAACAGTTGATTGCCTTTCATCAAATTCGCGAGAGATCCCAAGGCGTACAAGGACTTATTCAGGCGAGCACGAGTACAGCACCGATCAAAGATTTGCTGCTCCGTCAGTTGTTCACCTTTCTACTGTTGTCCATGACAGCATTGGTTGTAGGGCTGCTTGGATTTCTGCCCGTGTTAAGGCGGACGTTGGTGCCACTTTCTAATATGGTGGATACGGTGAAACAAATCGATTCAGGTAATCTGGGTGAGCGGTTCCCTGCGCATCAGGGGCAGGTGGAGATTGACCGGTTATCGACTTCTTTCAATAGTATGCTAGAGCGATTGGAGTTTTCTTTTGAGGCGGAAAAAGAGGCAAAAGAGCAAATGCGCCGCTTCGCTGCGGATGCCTCGCACGAGCTTCGTACACCGCTGACCTCCATTCATGGCTTTCTGGAAGTGCTGCTTCGCGGAGCGTATCAACAACCGGAGCAATTGCTGAAAGCGCTGAAGAGCATGCACGGCGAATCCGTGCGTATTAATAAGCTAGTTGAAGACCTCCTGCTGCTTGCTCGGTTAGATCGCACGCCATCTTTTCAGAAATCGGAAGGGCTGCTCGATGAGATGCTGCATGAGATGGAGCCCCAGCTTCGTCTACTGGCAGGAGACAGAAAAGTTACTTTTACGCTGGAGCCCCAGATCCGTTGTCTGTATGATCCAGATAAAATTAAGCAGGTCATTCTCAACTTGTTTCACAACGCAGTTCAGCATACGCATCCTTTAACCGGTGAACTAGGGCTTTCATTAGCAAAGACAGACTCAGGTGTGGAAATAGCTGTTCATGACAATGGGCCAGGTATTGCACCTGAACATCTCCCTCATTTGTTTGATCGGTTCTACCGAATCGATTCCTCAAGGGCGCGAAGGAGCGGCGGTGCAGGGTTGGGATTGTCCATCACCCGTTCCATTGTGGAGCTGCATGGCGGAACGATTGAGGTTTATAGTACAGTAGGTGAAGGTAGTACATTTAAAGTGCTGCTGTTTCCATAGAATGAGAGGAGCCTTATCTCGACGTGATGTCGGGGTGGGGCTTTTTTTTATCTTTAGACCGTTTTTAGCCAGAGTAATGCTCACACAATTGAAAATAAGAGCCCCCAGAAGCTTCTATTTCGCCAAAAGGTGGCTAATGGTGGGAAATAAGAGTTCCAGAGACTCTTATTTGTTGCCGAACACGGTGTATGTGGTTATTCCGCGCAAATAAGAGCTCCCAGAAGCTGCTATTTCGCTAAAAACTGGCTAATGGTGGGGAATAAGAGTCTTCAGAGACTCTTATTTGGTGCTGAACACGGTGTGTGTGGTTATTCCGCGCAAATAGGAGCCTCCAGAAGCTTCTATTTCGCCAAAAGGTGGCTAATGGTGGGAAATAAGAGTCTCCAAAGACTCTTATTTGGTGTCGAACACAGTGTGTGTGGATTATTCCGCGCAAATAAGAGCCCCCAGAAGCTTCTATTTCGCCAAAAGGTGGCTAATGGTGGGGAATAAGAGTCTCCAGAGACTCTTATTTGGTTTCGGGGTAAGCGAGGGTAGCTGGTCGATGATACCAAGCCAAACTACATCTACGAGCCGTCGTATGGCATTTTCCACTTTCAGCCAACCCTCAGAAATCTCTCAACCAATCTTCAGTTTACACTCAGATGAGATTCAGGTTAGGCGTCTATACTTGGTTTTGTAAGGAAGAAACAAAAAATATAAAGAAAAAGGTGGAAACAAATTATGAAAAACATCGGCAGAAAAATTCTTACAGGTTCATTGGTAGCTTCTTTTGTACTCGGAGTTGGTTTTGTTGGAGCCTTACATAATCAAGCATTTGCAGATACAGTGACAGGTACGTCAACGAGCACATCAACTCAAAATGCAGGACCTGGAGGCAAAGGTCGTGGAGATTTCGGAGATCGTGGTGGCTTCAAGGGTGCGAACGTGGTCAAAGAAACAGCAACAATCCTGGGCGTTGAGGAAAGCGTCGTACAAGACGCATTGAAAGCGGACAAAACATTGGCTGCATTTGCAGAGGAAAAGGGACTTGCGAAAGCAGACTATTTGCAAAAGCTAGTCGCAGCAGAGACCGCTTCGATTACAGCTGATGTAACAACGGGCAAAATTACACAAGCACAAGCAGATAATGTTCTCAAAGGTCTAACTGATCAATTGACAAAGCGTATTGATGCGATTGGATTCAAAGGTGGATTCCCTGGCGGAGAAGGCGGTCGCGGTGGCATGGGCAAAGGTCACGGTGGCAATCTGGTAGAGCAAACAGCAACAATTCTTAGCGTGGAGCAAAGTGTTGTGCAGGATGCTTTGAAAGCTGGTAAAACATTATCGGCTTTTGCAGTGGAAAAAGGTTTAACGGAAGCAGACTACGTGGCTAAGTTAGTTGCCGCAGAAACAACAGCGATCAACGCTGAGGTTACAGCTGGGAAGATTACGCAAGCGCAAGCAGACCAAATATTGACTGGCTTGTCCGACCGATTGACGAAACAAGTACAAAGCACGCGTCCTGAAGGTGGTCGGGATGGTAGAGGCGGCGGTCATGGCGGCCCTGGTGGTGGGCTATTCGGGAACCCTGAGGTGCTGACGCAAATTCTGGGCATCACGCAAGATGAGCTGAGAACGGAACTAGAAGCGGGCAAATCGATCTTGGATGTTGCTACAGCTAAAGGCATCAGTGAAGATGATCTCGTTAGCAAAATCAAAGACGGAATGACGGATTCTATTAAGAAGCATGTTAAGCAAAAAGGCACTGATCGTAAGCGCCCAGTAGGCACACCGTCATCAAATACAACAACACCAACTGCAACGAGCTAAAAATGAATTGAAGGAAGCTGCTCGCTATGCGGGCGGCTTTTTTCTGTGTGAGTGAGATAGCCAATGAGTCTTGGCCGCTAGATACAATTTGAGCTCATATCGTCCAGCCATCAATCACCGAGTAATCACATGCGCGACCTAATCTTTTTCAGCAAACGCTCAGCCTGTGTTCAACTTATATTCAGCCTACGCTCAGACAGGTTTCAGCCACCCCAATTACACTAAGTCCAGTAGGGATTGTCATAGCCTGGGCGGTGGATAGTCTGGGTAACTGGGAGAGGGGCATAAAGGATGAAATTAGGTCGGAAGAAGAGATGGATCATTGTGGCTTTAGCTGCCATTCTATGGGAGCGGGAACATACTATTACGTACATAACAAGGCGCAACCAGCGTCTGCAGCAACACAGCAAACAACGATGAAAGTGACCAAAGGGGCGATATCCTCAACGGTATCAGGAACTTCTCAGCTGGATGCCAAGGACAAGCAAAATATTGTGATCCCCATAGATGGTATCATCAAAACGATGAATTTGACGCAAAATCAGGCGGTCAAGAAAGGCGATGTGCTAGTCGAGCTGTCAGTGCCTTCAACGGAAACGACTCTCAAGGAAGCACAGGTCAGCTTGCAGCAGCTTGAGAAGGAGCTTGCAGAGCTACAGGACCAACAAAATCATATGAGTGTTACAGCTTTAATGTCTGGCAAGATTACATTAGCAGCCAATCTTGATGTAGGCAGTCAAGTCAATAAAACAACGAAGATCGGCACGATTTCAGATACATCGCAGTTTAAAGTGAAGCTGCCATTCTCCCTGCAAGAAGCTGTGCAGCTGAAAAAGGGTGATCCTGTAGAGCTTAGCGTCGATGGCTATTTACTATCCAAAGTCGGAGCGGTGGATACGATTGGTCGTGAAATTAAAGCAGATGCTAACGGCAACAAAGTGGTTACGGTGGAGGTTCTGGTTACTAATGATGGGACGCTTTCGGCGGGCCTTAAGGTAAAGGGAAGCATCGGCAGCGGCGATGGTAAAATCGACTCCTCCGAGCAAGTGGCGCTTGAGTATGTACGCACAACTCCAATTTTCGCCGAGGCAAGCGGTACGATTAAAAGCATGAAATTTAAAGATAGTGAAACGGTGAAACAGGGTGATTTGATCGCCACCTTATTCAATGACGATCTTCAAAACAATATTATTAGCAAGCAATCAGCCATCGAAAGTCAAAAAATCCGTGTGAACGATGCGGAGCAAAAGGTTAATCAATTAACGATCAAAGCGCCGTTCGATGGCGTGTTCTCGGCTGATTTTGCCAATAGTAAAAATAATGTGCTTCGCAATTATCCAGCAGGTGCGCAGATTAATGCCAACACAACGTTGGGAGCCGTAGCGAGCCTCAGTACGATGCAGCTGGCTATTGCCGTAGATGAGCTTGATTTAACAAGCGTCAAGGTAGGACAGAAGGTGACCGTGAAGGTTGATGCAATCTCAGGCAAGACGTTCCAGGGTGAAGTGACTTCCGTTTCCAATGTAGGAACAACGACGAATGGGGTTACAACGTATGATGCTGTTGTAGCGATTCCGAATACCGATCAGAATGATTTGAAATATGCGATGACGGCGACGGCTGAGATCTTTATACAAGATAAGAAAGATATTCTCGTGCTTCCGATCCAAGTGGTGACAACAACCAGAGGAAAGTCTACTGTTTCGCTGAAGAAAGCGGACGGAACCGTCGAAGAGCAGCACGAAATCAAAGTGGGTATTCGCAGCAAGACGCAGGTTGAGGTGGTAAGTGGTTTGAACGCAGGCGACGAGGTCGTGATGCCGGTGCGCAGAGCGACAACGACGAATCAACAGCAGCAAGGTTTCCCTGGGGGTGCAGGTGGTTTTCAGGGTGGCGCAGGTGGTAACTTCCCTGGTGGAGCTGGCGGCACGGGCGGTGGCGGAACGCAAAATGGTGGAGGCACGGGCCGCTAGCCGTGAGCCAGCCCCTACGGAGAGGAGTGATTCGGGTGAATATCATTGAACTAAACGAGGTAACGAAGAGTTATGCTCGGGGTGCAGAAGAATTGCAAATTTTGCGCGGCATTACCCTACATATTGCAGAAGGAGATTTTGTTGCCATCATTGGTCCCAGTGGATCGGGAAAGTCAACGTTAATGAATACAATCGGGCTTTTGGATAGTCCAACCTCTGGCTCCTATACGTTAGACGGCGTAGCAACAGAGAAGATGTCAGACAACGGACTTGCTGAGCTGCGCAATCGGAAAATTGGCTTTATTTTTCAACAGTTCAACCTGCTGCCCAGACTTACTGCGACGGAGAACGTAGAGCTCCCGATGATTTATGCAGGCATTCCAGCCAAACAGCGGAGAGAACAGGCGCAGCGGATGCTGGAGAAGCTGGGGATGGGTGAGCGAGGACATCACAAGCCAAGTGAACTGTCTGGCGGGCAGCAGCAGCGGGTAGCTATTGCCAGAGCTTTGGCCATATCACCGTCATTAATTCTAGCAGATGAGCCGACAGGTGCACTGGATTCGAAGACTGGCATTGAGGTGCTGGAATTGATTAAGGAGCTGAATCAGCAAGGCAACACCATTGTTTTGATCACCCATGATCATCACATTGCGGACAATGCCAAACGCGTCGTGACACTACGTGACGGAGAAATCATTAGCGATCAGAGAAACGAAATGCTGCCAACACCTGAACGTAAGTTAGAGGGGGCGCTTTCATGAGAATTTGGGAGCTTTTCCAAATGGCGATAGCCACGGTGCGTTCGAATCCGCTTCGTACGGTGCTGACCATGCTTGGCGTTATCATTGGCGTTAGCTCAGTCATTACGCTAGTTTCGATAGGTCAAGGCACGTCCAAGGCGATTGAAAAGCAGTACGAAGGACTGGGAACGAACCTGCTGACAGTTAACCTGATGGGCAACGGACGCGCCACGCAGCTGAATTATGATGAGGTTATGCAGCTTGAAAATACATCGGGAATCAGTGCAATTGCGCCAACGATGACTAGAAATAGTACCAGTATCAAATACGACCGGACAACAGAGACCTACAATGTCATTGGGACTAATGATCGCTACCTAAGTTTACAAAAGGGGACAGTCGCCAGCGGCCGCTTCTTAGCTCAAGCCGATCTGGACTTCCGCAATCACGTTGCGGTCATAGGCAGTGATGTGGCCAAGCAGTTTTTCGGTACGGATGACCCGATTGACGAAGAAATTAATGTGAACGGATATATGTACACGATAATCGGTGTGCTCAAAACGAAAGGCTCCAATACAAGCGGAACGTCGCTCGATAGCTCGGTTTTTGTGCCTCTCCCTACCATGAGCAGGGATTTTAAACTGGGCAACATTCGGACGGCATATGTCGAAGCGGCTTCTGGCGATGAGGTAACCCGGGTACAAAGAACGTTAGAAACGTATTTATTTAATAAATTTAAAAGTACAACGGGATACAACATTTTGAATTCATCCGAATTAATTAGCGCTAGACAGACGGCATCCAGCACACTGACCAATCAGCTAGTCGCGGTAGCGGCGATATCCCTCCTGGTAGGCGGGATCGGTATCATGAACATCATGCTTGTAACCGTAAGTGAGCGCACCCGGGAGATTGGGATTCGTAAATCGATTGGCGCGAAGCGAAGAAACATTTTGCTGCAGTTCCTAGTTGAAGCTACGCTGATTAGCGGCATGGGTGGGTTGATCGGATTGATTTTGGGGGTCGGGTTATCTCTAGCGTGGCCTTATATAAACCCTAGTCAACAAACGAGTTTATCCATAAATGTAGGACTTTACGCATTCTTATTCTCGGCCTTAGTTGGTGTTATTTTCGGGTTATATCCAGCTAATAAAGCATCGAAATTAAAACCTATCGACGCACTGCGTTTTGATTAGGTACACAGGAGGTATGAAAATATGATTCGCAAATTATCATCAATTTCACTCAAACAGACAGGTTTTGCCCTACTGTTGACTGGCAGCTTTGCAGCTGCATCGTGGATGGCTCCCGCTGCTCACGCGGCTTCCGAAGCGATTTATATCTCGAATTCCTCTTATTTTACATTAAACCAAGCGGCGCTTTCGTCCTCTTCTCTTCAGTTTTCCGTTCTTTTACATAACGGGGAAAGCCAACCGATAGATTTTAACCAATATGGGGTACGGGTTACGGATCAAGCAGGACATAGCTACACGGCGAAATTAAGCGAGAAAAAGAGTGCGAGTGTTCTCCCTGGACAGGATCAAAGCTTCCGATTCTACGCTAACCTGCCAGCAGGTGAAACGGCCGCTCAACTAAAAGTTGATGTGTTCCGCTGGGATTTCGTCAAAGCTGATTTTATGAATCATCTAGGCGATCTTCCTGTTTCCTCGGTCGTGCAGGAGGGACAAGTAAAGGTGCCTGAGCAAATTATTAATTTGCATGCACTCGACAGTACGCTCTCAAATGACGCATCCGTTGCTTTTCAATTGGGCCAAAGCGTCCGCGTAACAGAGAATGGGAAATGGTACATGTACACGCAAGTTTCAGCTAAAAACTTAGGCTCGAGCAGCGTTAAGCTGCCTTCCGGTCTACAAGTTAGACTCGTGGATGCTAACGGACTGAAATATACCTCTACGGTTGCTAGCGGTTCCGATACAACGTTTCTACCGAATCAATCGGATACGATGACGCTCAAAACACTCGTTTCCAGACAAATGCCGACCAGTGGTCTCACGCTGGAATATTATTACTTGAATCAAAGCGAGGATGTCTCGCTTGGTACGCTAAGTCTGAACGCTTCGCTTCAAACAACAGCGCTTGGCGCCAAACAAGTTTATGCTGGGCAGCAGGAGGGCGAGCAGGTCACCGTGAAGGCGAATACGTCGACGTATTCGATTCAAGCCGACGGTGTTCATGTGCAGACCGTTGTCACGCTCAGCAATGATGGCGAGGCGATTGCCTCCGTGCCATCCTTCTCTGCTTCTTATCAGTTCGGCGATGCCGGCACATCCGTGACATCGACCGATAACGCCGCCCGCAGCGGATACTTGGCTCCAAAGGAGACGGCTTCGTATTACTTCAACGCTACCCTGCCAACAGGAGTTGATCCGAATGCGGCTCAGCTGGTGCTGTGGCAGACGGCTAGTTCGGGTAGCAGCTCAGGAACTGGCTCGACAACAAGTACATCGAGCGGCGGCACAGCTTCGGGTACAGCAACAACAGGCTCAGGGGCGGGGGCCACTGCAAGCTCGACATCTACGTCTAGCAGTAGTGGAGCTGCAGCGACCGGTCAAATGCCTGTTGCCGTTTTCCTGCTTAAGGGAGCAAGTGAAGCACAAAGCGGCTATACAACAGCTGTGAATTATGAGTTTGGCAGTAAGCTGATTTTCAACAACAATTCTGTTGTTAATAAAAATCTAGACGTCGCCTTAGTCGAGCTGCATGCTCACGAGAACGACGATCTAGGCTACAAAACAGCCGTAGCCAAATACAAAATCACGAATAACGGAACAAGCACCATTGCCCTTCCCGAGCTTCAAAATGAGCTGATCGACAGCAAAGGCAATACCTACACAGGCACTCGCCAAAGCGCTGTTGCGACTCAAATTACACCGGGAAGTTCTTATGTGGTGAGCTATTCCTACCTGCTTCCGAATAAAGCACAATCCGATGATGAGACATTCGCATTGAATGTTTATGACGATAAGTCAGTATCCGAGGGTAATGTGTCTGTCGGAACCTATCGGGTAGCGCTGCAGAAAGAGACAGAAAGCGATACGCTTGCCTTGTATCCTTTCTCACTCAAAGTGAACGACAGCTCGATAAGCTGGCTTTATAGCAGCGGGACTTACTCTTACCAGCTTAATCTTGATCTGGACATTGCCCATGAAGATCAGGTGATTATCGATTCGAACTTCTCCAAAATTGAGTTCGATATGGTCGATTCCCTAGGCCGCATTGTTGGCACTCAAACAGCAACACTGACGGGGACGGGGAAATTAACGAGCGGCAAGCAAAAAATTGTCGTCACCGGTTTGAAAAATGAGCAAGTTGATTCCGGCGTGGTCGTCAATATGTACGAAGTGATTGAGACACCGAATGGGACGGCTAAGCGCCTTATTAAACAATTTCATTAGGATTGATGGGAACTGAATTCGTATAAAAAGATTAAATCGAAAAGGACTAAAATGCAAAAAGACTGCCAGACATTGGGCTATTTCTAGCCTTGTCGGGCAGTTTTTTTTCAACGACTGACCAATCAACATACAACTGTTGAGTAAGGAAATGGGGGGCGAAATCAACTTCAGGTTCATCTTTCCCAACTAAAGGACTGGAGCGACGTTAATCCCCGAAAAAGATTGAATTTGAAAATCTAATGGACCCGACAGCCCTTAATCTACTTCATATTATGAAAATAAGATAGATTGAAACCGAATAACGGCGCTGAAGTCCGTAAGCTCGGAATCATCGCTCCAAATAGGTAGTTAACGGCATCCAGGTCCGTTAAACGTCTATTTCCGGTTGGTTTCATTAACTGTGTGCGTTAATTGGTCCGTCGTAGTTTTTTTGGCGGATGCGGAGACGGCGGATGCCTATTTCACGTCGTATCCTTTGGCGATGGATGGTTCAATCCATCGCTTTTTGAAGTGTTCGCGGCGCATGATCACCACACGGTCTTTGTAGACGTCCACGACGAGACTCTGGCTGATTGCCTGTGTCTCGGGCACGTTTTGCGCGTTCCATACCTCCCGGATGGAAGCGCTGGAAGCGGCAAGAAACTTCAGCTGCTTCACTTGTCTGGTCGTTTCCAGGTTCCAGTGGGTGTGACCACTGAACAGAATGACGTTCGGGTGCGCATCGAGCAGCGCCCGCAGCTCCTCGTGCTGGACGACGCCCAGCTCCAGATCCGTGCCATCCAGCGTCTGCGGCAGCGGCTGGTGGAGGAATACGAACACGGGCTTGCCGGCATCCGCCGAGCCCGCGGCCGTTAGCCGCTCGCGCAGCCAGCTGAGCTGCTCGGGCGAGAGGAACGCATTCTCACCGTAGGATGCGTTCACGTCCCTGTACGCTTCCCCGCTAAGGAATAGGAAGCGGTAGCCCTCCACGATAAGCTCGTGATACGGCTTATCGTAGCCCATCATGCGGTCGAATAACGCGACCGCTTGCTTGCTCGACCATGTTGGATTCATCTTCGATGTATCCAACCCACCCTCCGTCGTGCGCCACACGCCGTAGTAATCGTGGTTGCCCATGGTCGCATGCACAGGGGCATGGTGCTGGCGGCCGAGCAGCGCCAGCAAGCTGCGATAGTCGGCCTCACTCCCATTCGTGAGGTCGCCGTTCAAGACGAGCAGCTTGCTGTCGGGGCGGAGCGCGTGATGATCGGCCAGCGCTTGACTCAGCCTCAGCTGAGCGACTTGATCGTAGGACGTGATGTGAACATCGCTCATCACGGAGAACGAAAACAAAGGCGCAGCCAGAGGCTGTTCAACCTTGCCACTAGCCAAGGTTGTGCCTCGCAACGGGGTCAATAATAGAAGAAAACTAAGGATAAGTATTCGCAGCTTTAATGATTTCATCTCGGATTCACCTTCCAATTAGACTTATCGATTGTCCTTATTTAGCTTGCTTAGCGATGATTGTACTGGTTGAGATTGTGGAAACATTCAAGCTCATATAGCGAATGATTTTCTTTCAGGCAATGGATTTTCTAGTTTTTATTTGAGAGTGAGTGGAGTAGAAGCCTTCGAATCTGTCAGTTCCCGCCTTTGTAATAAGGGAAAGTTGTACGGTGTACAACATTTTTGTCCAATTTTTCTCACCAAGCTGTAATTGTTGTAGTTTGTACAACAATACAGCTTTATTTCTGGTTATTTGGCTGTTTTTGGGCTAAATTGTTGTATTTTTTACATCATTCGCCGAAAACTCTCGGATTCGCTCACATAATGTTGTACAGAGTACAACTTTGCTAACCGTGGGAGTAAGATGGGGGTGCTTACAGCAAGCACGCACCCTAGTGGTATTCCCAGTTCCAAGGGAATTTATTTATTTTGCTGCCCAGCCCAAATATCAGTTTAAGTGTTGACTTTTAAGTCAGTTGGTTGTATGGTTAATTACATGAGTAACTAACCAATGTGGTGGTGAGAGAAATGGGACTAATGATGGACGATAGCCGCCCGATTTTTGTACAAATTGCAGAACGTATTGAAGACGACATCATTGAGTCAAGAATGCCAGAGGAATCGCAAGTGCCTTCTACGAATCAGTTTGCATCCTTTTATCAAATTAATCCGGCGACAGCAGCGAAAGGTGTTAATTTGTTGGTAGACCAAGGGATTTTGTACAAGAAACGAGGAATTGGCATGTTTGTAGCGGAGGGAGCGCGAACGAAGCTGATGGAGAAGCGGAAAGAACTATTTTATGAGCAATATGTGGTGACGATGGTGAAAGAAGCCGAGAAGCTCGGGATTACCGTAGAGCAATTGACGGAAATGGTGCGCAGAGGGGAGAAAGCGTGATGACCAACATTGTGGAAGTGAAAGGACTAACCAAGACCTATGGCCAAATGATGGCAGTAGATCATGTTAGTTTCACGATTGAAGCGAACAAAATCTATGGCTTGCTAGGCAGAAACGGAGCAGGTAAAACAACGATCATGCACATGATCTCGTCTCAACAGTTTGCTACAAGCGGCGAGTTGAAGGTATTTGGGGAAGAACCTTACGAGAATAGCCGAGTGCTCAATCAAATTTGCTTCATTAAAGAGAGCCAGAAGTACCCAGATAGTTTCCGTGTCATAGATGTAATCGAGGTTGCGAGAACGCTTTTCCCGAACTGGGATCATGCTTATGCGCATGCTTTAATTGAAGATTTCCGTCTGCCTTTGAAAAGAAAAATAAAAAAGCTATCCAGAGGGATGCTTTCTTCTGTTGGTATTGTGGTTGGTCTGGCTAGTCGAGCGCCATTAACCATCTTTGATGAGCCCTATTTGGGTCTGGATGCTGTGGCAAGAATCCTATTCTATGATCGCTTGCTTGAAGACTATGCTGAGTTTCCGCGGACCGTTATCCTCTCCACGCATCTCATCGACGAAGTAAGCCGTTTACTCGAGCACGTGCTGGTTATCGATAACGGCAAATTGATTATGAATGAAAATGCGGATGCTCTTCGCGGTCGTGCTTGCACGGTGTCCGGTCTAGCAACAGCGGTGGATTCATTCACACGAGGCAAAGAATTGCTTGAACGCACGGCGATTGGTGCGGCTGCATCGGCTACATTTCTAGGTGTTCTAAGTGAGCGGGATCGGAAGGAAGCAGAGACGTTAGGACTTGAATTCACACCGGTATCTATGCAGCAGCTTATCGTTCATCTGACGCGCACACCATCAATCGCGGGGAAGGGGACTGAGGAATAATGAATCGAGTAAACCAGGTAGTAAAGCTCCATTTGAGGAACAAAATGACATGGTTCGCTATCCCATGGTTCATTGTCGGTGCAAACTTTTTGATCAATTTGATTATTGCGACCTCGCTGGGAGTAAATGAGTCCATAAACACGGGAGCGATTATTTCGATTTTCATCTACACCCTTGTAGCAGGAACGGTCACTATTAAAGAAACCTTCCCATTTGCCTTGGGACTGAGTATTCGAAGGAAGGATTACTTCTTTGGAACGGCTGTGACAGCTATTATTGTCAATGCTTGCTCAGCCCTGGTACTTGCCATCCTGTCGATGATTGAAGAGGCCACCCATGGCTGGGGGGTTCGATTGCACCTTTTTAATGTTCAATTTCTAAACGATCTTTCACTGATAGGCACGTGGGGTATTTATCTCATCGTACTTCTTCATATGTATTTCCTCGGGTTCGCGATATCCAGCTTACACCGTCGTTTCGGCAGCGCTTCGATGTATATCTTTTTTGCATCCCTGCTTTTGATTGGTACCGTAGTTTCCTATACCTTCACCCACTTTGGGTTATGGGGCGGTATCTTGGATTGGATCATCCACAGTTATATGGATATATTCTGGTGGATGGTACCTATGGTTGTCGTGTATTTGGTGGCAGCTTATGGATTGCTTCGTAGAGCGACGGTTTAGAACTAAGAATAAGCCTGCTGCAGCTGCAGTGGGCTTATTTTGTTAGTTTCCTAATCGAGATCCGAGCCACGTATGCGGGTTGCCTGCCCAGCAACAGCCCAGCTTTGGCTTGCCGGCGCTAATCCATAAAGTGGTCACTTTGCGGTCGCCGCAGCTAGAAGCGAGAAGAGAGAAACCGTTATTTTTCTGTAAAATATCCGGGAAATGAGTAATCAAGCTCGCATACGCCTCAAGCAAAAACGCCACCCAAGCAACATACCTGAATCGGCAAGTGCTGCTAAAGTGGCGCAAAAAACATCTTTTAAACCGGCAAAAACGCTTATACGACTTTGGCTAAGTATGCATCGAGCTGATCGAACGTTCCGCCGAAGCCTTGTTTCATGGAATCATACATGCCCTCAAAGAACCTAAGTTCTTCCTCAGTTGCATTGATAGGCCCTCCGCGCATGATCAGTGTAGTTTTTCCTTCATTTTCAGTAAAAGATAACTTATTCATTATTTCTAGTGGAAAGCTTTCACTGAATGGTGCTCTGATAATGTTAGCCTCTGCATCAGAGAAGGAATTCACGAAGACGAGTTTCTCAGGTGAATTAATTTCATGGTAGACAAACTTACCCCACATTTCAAAGCCTTCAGCTGATTTCATGCTGTAGTGGAAGATGCCACCTGGGCGTAGATCTAAGGTGTGTACGCTTAATTCGAATCCTGTTGGTCCCCACCAGCGAGCTAAATGTTCAGCCTCAGTCCACGTTTTGAAGACGAGTTCACGTGGTGCGTTGAAGGTACGAGTAAGAACCAATTCGCCTCCTTCTACGGTGACATTGAAGTTGTTCCCTGCTTTTTCTTGAGTCATGTCTAATCCTCCAAATCAAATTGTTTTTTCTTTTCCTTCTCTAACATTAGCTGCAAATAATCGTCCAAACGATCAAATCTCTCTTCCCACATGCGGCGGAAAGAGTCTAGCCAGCCATCCAACTCTTTGAGCGACTGAAACTGCAGGTTATAGATTCTTTTATTCGCAGACGGTTGTACCTCGACAAGTTCTGCATCACTAAGCACGCGGAGATGTTTGGATACTTGCGGCTGCTGGAGCTCAAGCCGATCCGCTATTTCCCCGACGGTAAGAGGGCCGTCACGCAGAAGCTCGACAATGTGCAAGCGGTTTGGCTCGGCAAGAGCACTGAAAGTCTTATTCATAGACATAATATACTCCGAATGGAATATTCCTGTCAAGGAATATTTGTTAATGCAATCGCAATTTGTTGAAAAGCAAAAAGACTGCCACACCGGCAGTCTTTCCTTCTTTCACGTTCTTTCACATGTTTTAGTTTAAGCCAAGATTCGTTTTGTATACTACTTTATGCCTTCTTATTTCTTTACCCATTTTTTCTGTAGTAAATCGATAGACCATTTTTACTCGGTTTATAAGTTTTCATAGGGATCTTGCTCACTTCTTTTTGGATACTAGTACTATATGTTTCTCTTACGAGAGGGATTGTGTAGTTGTCCACATGTCTATCAAAATGAAAAAATTAATACGAGACGTATATAAATCATAGAATTGGACGAATCTAGTAGCTATAACTCTATTATTTTTTAAGAGGAGGAGATACTATGTTTCGTAAAATTCTTTATGTTACTTTGACGCTTCCGTTGCTGCTTTGTTTGTGGCAGGTGCAACCCGCCTATTCGTACCCTGAAAGTGAAGATGGGGGGGAATTACCTCCTACGTATAGTATGGCAAGAAATGCAGCTCCTGTGGAAGAAGCCGCTCAAGCTGAGCTTGTTCAGCCTAAGACGCAGTACCAAGTGGACCGCGGAGATACACTGTTCAAAATTGCACGTGATTTTGGCGTAACCGTAGATGACCTTATCAGCTCTAACAATATTCAAAATCCGAACCAGCTAACGATTGGTCAAAGTTTAACGATTCCGAAGACTGAATCAGAGATTGGTTTACCAAATGGTCAAAAGAAAATTATCAAAAAAGTGTTGAACACAACCCTTACAGCTTATACGGCTGGTGTTGAATCAACAGGTAAAAAGGCTTCCCATCCCATGTACGGCATCACATTTAGTGGTCTTAAAGCCAAAGAAGGACGTACGATCGCCGTGGACCCGGCTGTTATCCCTTTAGGATCTACAGTGTTCATTGACGGTATAGGTATTCGTAAAGCAGAGGATATAGGTTCGGCTATTCGCGGTTCGAGAATTGATGTATTCATGAATGATCTAAATGACGCTCAAGAATTCGGCGTAAAGAAGAATGTGAAAGTCTATCTGCTAGATAGAGAGAATATTTAAGTCAGAAATTTATCAGGGCAAAGGTCAACCGGGACATAAGGTTGGCCTTTTTTGTGTGATATCACACACTTTGTGCATGTATTTCCTCTTTTTTGTAGAAAAGTGTTGAATTTTGAAAAAACGTGGATTAATATGGAAAACAGTCAGTTCTATATAACTAGTTCCAATGAGTAAAAATACCTAAAAACCAAGCGATAATGAACAAAGGCAAATCCATCGAAAGGTGGAGACGCAAAGCCACGGGTCTAAGCCATGAGTCACGTTTCATGGGACGATAGCCGGGTTGCTCTATTGAGCTTGGTTTTTTGTGTTATTTTAACATGGAGATTGAGAAGGAGCGAGTGCGTGTGGGGTTTATAGGAAAGAAATTATGGGTGCTTATCTTGATGGTTGTCATCGGTGCAGGGTCTTTAGTTTTACTGCCAAAAAGCGCCTTCGCGGAGTTATTCACCTCAACGGACAAGCTTACCGAGTACACGCTACCTGAGTCTGAAGCGAAGATCACAGGCAATCAGATGGTGTACATAGGCAAAGATAATATAGGTTGGGAGCAGGTATTCAGTCGCAACCTAGAGACCGGAGAATTGAAGCAACTTACTGACACCAAGAAGTTTAAGAAATACTTATCTGCAGGAGGAGGCTACGCTGTCTATTTGGAGGACCAAAAGCATGTTATGCTTGTCAATCTTCTAACCGGTGAAGTAACCGAGACTGAAATCCCTCCATATCCCTATGATCAATTTGCCACTGATGGGAAATATGTTGTTTTCTACAAACCGCTTGAAGGGACGTTCAGGGCTTATAACTTAGAAACTAAAGTAATCAAAGAAATCGGAAAAGGCAGAAGGGCTTTAATTGAAAATGGTATTGTCGTCTATATTAGCGAGAAGGGAAGCTTAGAACGCTATAACGCAACGGATGGATTGTCCAGAACATTGTACAAGCCAACAGAAGGTTATATCAGGAATGATAAGAAATTTGCATTTGACGGCAAAAACGTTATCTGGATACATGCATTTACTTCCAAGCCAGATTATGAGACAAGGATGCTGAATGTCGAGGATATCGACACCGTACCAAAGGTACTAAGCACCTTCAAGGAATTAGGAGATCTTTTCTCGCAAGTATCCATTGGTACTGGTATAGCGGCATGGCCGGAGTTCAAAAATGGAGCTAACCATATTGTCGCTGCCGATCTTACTTCAAAACAAACGGGCATTGTTGGAGACAACGAGATCCTCGTTGGCATCTACAACGACCAGCTTGTACTGAGAATGAAGGACGAAACCATCCAACTTCGCCAGCTCAAAAAGACAGGTGAAGGTCAGGTAGCAGACACGCTTGTTTCGGCTGTTCCTTATTTCTATAGTGTCCCTACTGGTGTCAGAGAAAGTATCGGGAAATTGGGTTATATTAAAAAACTGTCTACACAGGACGATAGCGTAACCGTATACTCACCGAAAGACCCGGAATCTGATTTTTATGAAGCTGTCACAATTGACTTCAAGGATGATAAAGATTTAGCGCTTACCAAAGCACTTAAGCCTGGCCAAAAAATGGTCAGCTACCCGTGGGCTGTGTCCTATGAGTCGAGGGATGACGTCTTGAAGCTCTCGATGACTTATATGAAGGAAAGAGTTCCTGCAGGAGGTCTGAACAAACTGGGGATTTATCGACTAGATTCCGGCGTGTGGACTTACATGGGCGCTCTGCTAGAGGAGAATAACACACGGTTATTTACGGACATTTCTCAGTCAGGTGTTTATGCTGTGCTTTACTTCGATGTTCCGAATGAGTTTGTTCGTGATTATTGGATACAGAAGCGAATTGAACAATTAAATGCAGATAAACCGATTCGTGTTTTCTTGGACGGAGAAGAAGTGGTCTTCCATCAGTCCCCTGTACTGAAGGATGGATCAACGACGGTTGAATTTAGACCTATTTTCGAAAAACTGGGTTTAGACATTGAATGGAACGACTCCAAACAAAGTGTAACAGGAACGAATCAGGGTAAGTCGCTCTCCCTCATATTAGGACAGGATGAAGCGAACGTGAATGGCAGTACTACCTCAATGCCTACCGCTCCTTTTCTAAATCAGGGTTACACCTTCGTACCGCTGCGCTTTGTTGGCGAAGCAACGGGGCGCAAGGTGCTGTGGGATGCTAATCTGAAATCCGTTTATATCTACGATCCTGCAACTGAAGGAAAGCTGTACGGTGACAACGGCGCACTTCTATATGAAGGTCAAGTCAAGAATGGCCAAATGAACGGCAAAGGAAAGCTATACCGCGATAATGGCTCAGTTTGGTATGATGCCGTGTTCCATGATAATGAAGTCGTTGGACCAGGCGTCATCTATTTTTCAGGTAACCAATACGGTCGCGACCGAACAGGTGAAATTGCGATTGCGCAGAAGTTCGAGGACGGTCGTCAGACAGGCTATGTTATCAATATTGACGATAGTAGTTTCGTAGCTTACGAAGGTGAAACTAAATTAGGGGTTTTTCAAGGGAAAGGTAAGTTTTACATCGTAGATAAGCTTGTCTACGATGGCGAGTTTAAAGACAATTTGTATGACGGTTATGGCAAGTATTTTATAAATGGAATTCTTCGATACGAAGGCAATTGGGTTAAGAACATCCCTAATGGATACGGTAAGACTTATGAAAAATCTGAAGACAAGGTTTATCTCTATGAAGAGGGACAATATGCTGACGGAATGCTTAACGGGAAGGGAACTCAATATTATTCATCAGGTGCCAAATATTACGAAGGAAATTTCGTGAAAGGAGGTACGAGCAACGGCACCTACTATTACGAAGATGGAAAATCATGGATAGAACTCGCGCTTAAAGAAAATGGAACCTATTTCGGGACGATCTATTACAAAAATGGCGAACGTTATGTTGGCGAATATTCGAAAACTTACATGACACGTCATGGCCAAGGAACTACATACGATAAGGATGGTAAAGTAATCTTCCAGGGTAAATATAAGATTGACGTACCCCAGCCTTAAAAATCTACCAAAGCGGCTTGCTTGCATTTGGACTCAATTCCCGCAGCCCGCTTAGTGATTGAAACAGAGAGAATTCACAGTGGATTAACGGCAGGCAAAATAAGCGAATGGTTTTGCGAAGGTTTTTTGTTTTACTAAATTTCTAGGAGGTCCAAGATGGAAAAGTTAGTCTTTAAGGTGCAAGTTAAAAAAAAGATAGCTTCTGTTCTTATATTATTCTTACTATTCTTCACCATGAGTAATGTATTTTACCGTTCTACTAGCCATGCATCAACAACAACTATCAGTAATGTACTGAATAAAAGTGTTATTGACTGGAAGCTCGATGAGTCAGCTGGTTACATTTATGCGATTACAAGCGATACGAATGAGCTGCTGTTTATCCGTACAAGTGATCTTCAGGTTGTTAAACAATTGCCGATAGGTTCCGGCCCATCTGGAATTGCCATGGATAATGGGAAGTTGTACATTCCCTTATCGGGGGCGACGCAAATTAAGGTTGTCGACATCGCCTCACAAGCCATTTCATCGACGATTAACACAGCGGGCGGCCGATCTCCATTTCGTGTAGCTGTTGATGGGACTAAACTTTACTATGTAGTTAAGGACAACTCTAGTTTTATATACGATATTAATTTAACTTCCAATCAAGAGACACAAGTTGACGTATACCCAAATGATTACTATATGGCTGATCTCGTTGTGGATACAACAACTCACACGTTGTATGTGGGCGAAAGTGGTTTATCAGGTACCGATCTAGCTGCTTATAGTACCCAGACAGACACTTTAATACCTAATAATCAATCTACCTATTATGAAGGCTATGGCTTCTCCTACCCAAACCGTAAAGTTATCCTAGATGGTAACGACGTGTTTTTTGCAGGGCATAAATTAGATAAGAATAATTTAAAAATCATACATGGGGACTACAAAGATGGTTACTATGAGAATAAACTTCATTATGTAAAAGGTAGTTATGTATTTTCAGATTCCGCAGTGTATGATCGAGAGAACTTTACTAAAATTACGAACCTGCCATATACAACAGAAAGAGTACTGATGGATAGTGCGGATGCAGTTTATTTGTTCAATACGTTAACAAAGACGGTTGATAAGGTATCACTCAATCTGACACCTACAAATACGATTACGCAAGCAACCTATTTGGATAATAAATTAAGCTTTACTGTACCGATAACTGATATGGTATTCAGTCAAGAAACTGGTCTCGTATATGCCGTATCCCAAGATACGAATAAACTTCTATATATTAATCCTGCTACGCTTTCTATTGAGCATGAGATGTTCATAGGCTCAAAGCCAACAGATATTGATATTTATAATGGGAAGCTTTATGTGGCTTTGTTCGGTAGTACTAAAATTGCTGTGACCGATACTCAATACACAGGCGCCATTGCAAATCTGATCGTTAATGAACCACCATTCCATATCGCAATTAGCCCGGACACGATCTATTATTTACCGGAATACGGGGGAAGTGGTAATCGTAATTTGTATACGTATGATGTTGCTTCCGGGGTAGCTAAAAAGGTTGCGTTCAGTGATCAAATCAACACATCGTTTTATCAAGGTGACCTTATCTATAGTTCTGAATTAAACAAACTTTATATTGGGGAATCGCAGTCATCTCCTTCTTATTTATCGTTGGTAGGACCAGATCCCGCAAATGTTGGGAAATACAAAACATATGACAAATCAAACGGTTATTCACCTTCATCCAGACCTTTGGTGAAAGATGAAGCAGAAATCTTTTTTGCAGGGAAGAAGCTGGATGCGGGTAATTTGATGTCAATAAATGCCTCGTACGGAGAGCAGGTCATTTTTGCCCGAAATCAATATGTCTTCTCGAAGAAAGCCGTCTATGATCGAACCAATGCCAACAAGCTATTCGACCTTCCTTTTACAATTGATCACGTAACGATGGCAGATGACGGCAGTGTAGTACTCTATAGTCTAGCTAAAAATGGTATCTATCGTTACACAAGTGTTGAGGAGATTAAGATCCCTAGGGAAATTCCCAAAAGCTCAAGCTTTACTGACACGAACTACACATCCGGGCAAATACAGGGCAGCTTGAAATGGGCAGTACCGGATGATCAATCCTATATTACAAGCTATACTGCTTACTATTTGGATGCTCAAGGCAATAAGCTAGGTATGATAGGCGAACTAGCAAAAGGCGGTGCCAATGCCATCTCTGTGGCCAGCACAGCCATACCTGCTAATGCCAAGCAAATGGGTGTTTTCTCTAAAAATGCTTATGCGGAAAGCGTCAAATATACGGCATCACCTATTTATGATTCACCGAATTTCTTGGCCGGAAAGTTATCGTTCACTGAGGCCAATACTTCCACTGGATTATATAATGGCTCCCTACAGTGGTCGCCAGGCGATGAAACAGGAATTACAGGCTACGCAGTTTATTTTCTAGATGCAAATTTACAGGCCGTTGGTAATGCGATCACTAAGGTAAATGCTGGAACAGTTACGTATGGTGTTTACAATATCCAAACCGTGCCCAGTAATGCTGTAAATATTGGAGTTGTAGCTCTCAATCATTTGCAGCAGGAACTGAATATGATCAGTTTAATTAATGTTTGGGATAATATCTCTGCTGTGCCTGTAACAGTAGCCAATTCTGTTTATCTCCCAGCTCCTGGTGCAATATCCTTTACAAGCACGGAAACGGATACTGGCAAAGTGGGAGGCGCTCTTTCATGGAAAGCTGCTATTGATCAGTCGCAACTGACTGGATATAAAGTGTTTTTCTTGAACGCTAATAATGAAAAAGTGGGAAATTTAGCTATAGTTAAAAAAACAACAGGAAGTTCTTATCGAATTACGATTCCTAATGGAACTGTACTACCTTCTGGTGCTGTCAAAATCGCAATAGCAGCTGTGAATACATCCGGAGAAAGCAAAAATCTATCGGTATTGGAGAGTATTGAGACTATAGGGACTCCAGATCAGGGAACAGATCCAATTCATGTTCCAGATCCAAATCCAAATCCAAATCCAAATCCAGGTTCAGGATCAGATTCAGGTTCAGGTTCAGGTTCAGGTTCAGGAACGGTACCAGATTCAACTGTACCAAAAGTGGAGATAAGTACTAACGATAAGGGACAAATTGTAGTCAAGCTTACATTTACAAATAAACAATTGGCTGAAATCATTGCTAAGCAATTACTGAGTCAAGTGGATTCTTTGATTAAAACGGTTGTTATAGAGATTCAAGGACAAGGGGACTTTGCTCAAACGGAGTTAAGTGCATCTGCAATCACACAAGCAGCCTCCTTGAATGCCGAAACTATGATTCACGTTCAATCTTCAATAGGGGAAGTAAAGTTTAGTGCGGATTCGATCAAACAAGCAGTTGAACAACAAGGTCTAGCTATAGATACTACAAAAATCACAGTATCTTTAAGCAAAATTGATGCCGAGTTAGAAAAGTCTTTTGGTATCCTGCTTCAAAAATCCTCTGTAGAGCAAGTATTAAAACCAATTGATTTTACAATACAAGCGGTGTCTGGGGATAAACAAACCGAGATAACCACAGTAAACTCTTACATTCAGCATTCCCTATTGGTTCCTGGGCTGACGAACATTACTGCTATCAAGAATTTGGCTGGTGTGGTATTTGATCCCATTACAAATACTTACTATCCAGTTCCAACGTTTTTCACGGTTAGTGAAGATGGAACACTGCAAGCAAATATGATACGTAAGGGTAATTCCATTTATTCCTTAGTGAAGAATGTAAAAACTTTTGAAGATGTACCTTCGTCTCATTTTGCCAAGGAAGCAATTGAAACCCTGGCATCTAAATTCATTGTTTCTGGTTATGATAACGGTTCTTTTGGATATGATAGTCCAGTTACACGTGCTGAATTTGCTGCCTTACTCATAAGAGGGCTTGGCATTCAGCCAAAGAGTGGATTGCCTGCAAAATTTAATGATGTACAAACAAACGCATGGTATGCTGCGCCCGTATATGCTGCTGTTGAGGCTGGTTTAGTAAGTGGATATGAGGATGGTACCTTTAAACCAAACCAACCGATTACCCGTCAGGAAATGATGAAAATGGTTCACAGTATGCTGCAAGCAGGCGGATACACAAAACAATTAACGGAAACGGAAAAGAACGCGGCTATTAACAAATTTGGAGATCAATTGAGCATTCAGCCATGGGCAAGAGAGGCAGTTGCAGTTGGTATACAGGAAGGCATTGTTAATGGTCTTACCGATTCAACCTTCTCCCCTGCAACACCTGCGGATCGAGGACAAAGTGCTAAGATACTGTATCAATCTTTGAAAGTTTTAAAATTTATTAATTAAATGTAGCAGGCGAATTTGGCGACCGTACCCTAGTTGGGACGGTCGTTTCTTATTTGGAGGATGGATATCAGTACGATGGTAGGGTATGAATGTAGAAGGGCGTAACGCCAAGAACATTGTTCTACCTAAACTTTTTTGTATGAAATCACACACTTTGTGTACGGATTCCCTCTCTTTTGTAGAAATATGTTGAATTTCATTATTTTATGGAATACCATGGAAATAGATAGTTCTTTACAACTAGAAATAATCACTGAAACACACCTAATATCAAGCAATAATGAACAAAGGCAAATCCATCGAAAGGTGGAGACGCAAAGCCACGGGTCTAAGCCATGAGTCACATGTCATGGGATGATAGCCGGGATACTCTTTAGGGGCTTGTTTTTTTATTGCCAAAAAAGAAAGGAGGGTCCCAAAATGGCAACATATCTTATGCTGATTAAAGTATTCGACGATGCCGAAAAGGTCATATACAAATTTGGTCCAACAGAAGAAAGTTTGGGTGAAATTGAATTTAATCTAGTTCAAGAAGAATTTCGGCAGCTAGAGAGAGTCCCGGGTACAACCAAAGACCATATGTTCATGAAGGCTGCTTCAGCTATTGCAAGATGTTATGCAGAGGGAGACGGTTTTCCGGATAAAACTTTTTTTGCTTCATAGCAATAATTGAATTTGATAGAAAAAACAATGTATAGGCGATCTATTCTCTGGATTATCGGGGAATGGACGCCTATTTCTTTTAATCGTGCAGTCGAGACCAGTAATGTAATAATGTCTTTAGTCCGACAATCGTCTGTAAAATATGTCGAAATATAAGATAAAATATCTTTAAATAATTAAATTCAGCATCTATAATAAGAATAATAGGTATAAAGTCCTGAAATGAAATTAAAAGACTAAAAACACCATAAGGAGCTAAACTACGTGAAATTAACCCCGAAAAACAAAGCTGTTGTTGCTACCATGTTACTGTCAGCCGCTATGAGCCAGACTACTGTTTTCGCTGAGCAGCCTAACAAAGATTTGAAGTACATAGATGAAGTGAAAAATGATGGTGTGCTAAGCGCATTACAACGTGGACTCATGGATGGTTATGAGAATCAATCATTTCAATCGGATAAGAATCTTAGCCGTGCTGAATTTGCTGCGCTAATTACGAGAATTTTCCATATTGAAGTGAAGGCAAAAGGAACAAGTTCATTTAAGGATGTTGTGGCTTCTTCCTGGGCGTCTCCGTACATTGAAGCCCTCTATGAGAAAGGTTGGATGACAGGTACAGGTAATTCGTTTCAACCGAATGAGTCGATAACCAAAGAACAAGTGGCTGTTGTATTAACCAGAGCGTTGGGCCTAAAATCAGAACATACAGGCGTAACGACGCCAAGCGATTTATCTACTGCAAGTAGTTGGGCACGAGAAAGTCTGCTCGAAGCTATTCAAGCTGGAATCATAAAGACGGATAATGGTAACGTTCACCCACAGAGCGGATTGATCCGACAGGAAGCAGCATCAATTGCCGTATTTGTTTCTAACCTGCTGCCTCTTGTGATTGAAGACATCACAGATAGCGGACAAATTAAAGTATCCGGTATAAGCTATACAGCTAAAGATGAAGTGAAAGGTATTTTTGCTGCGAAAAATCGCAACGTATTACGTGGTGCCAAGCTGACAGCAGTCATCCGTGATCATCAAATTCAGTCCATCCAACAGCTTGAGTTAGTTGCCCCTGGACAAGCAGCTTCACAGGGAAGCGCAGAATTCAGCGCAAACCTTAAGTTAGATGGCGATAATGCGACGATAGGTCATTTAAAGGTGAATGCTGACTATGTATCTGTAGTCAATGTTAAAGTGAACGGTGATTTGGAAATAGGTACCGGGCTGCAGCACGACTTCTATTCGAATGGTCTAGTGGTTGGAGGAATCACACGCGTTCTTGGCGGGGATGACAATACCGTAGTGTTTGATAATGCTAACTTGAAAAATGTTGTAGTGAATAAACCTGACGTTCGCGTAGAAGCAAAAGGGAAAACAACAATCGGCGAAGTTACGGTTAACAGTAATGCAACCATTGAAGCTAATGCTGAAGTCATTATTCCTAAACTTACAATCGGTGAAGGTGTGGCAAAAGTTCAAATTAACTCGAACGTTGAAACGCTTGAAATTCTAGGAAGCAAATCTTCCCTTACACTTGGAAGCAGTGTAAAGGTTCAGAACGTGAAACTTCCTACAGGCGGAAATATCAAAGATATTATTTCGAATTTTGACCAAGTAACGGGTAGTATTTTAATGATCAACAATGTACAGAATCAGAGCTCGTCTTCTTCGTCTTCATCTAATTCATACACATCGCCTTCGGTGTCAGCGGATAAAGCTGAGCTATATGATAAAATCGGAGAAGCAAATACACTATTAGCGGGAGCTACAATTGGCACAAACTTGGGTCAATATCCGCAATCAGCAGCAGTTACCTTAACATCAGCTATTTCTGTCGCTCAGGATGTATATGCAGATGTATCCGTGTCGCAAACTAATGTAAATGGAGCCGTTGTTAAGTTAAACCAAGCTCTTGTCACTTTTAAACAATCTATCATTGTGGACAAAGGCACTCTCTATACACAAATCGGTGCTGCATCTGATTTGTTACAAACATCCGTAATTGGGTGGGATGTAGGTCAGTATCTACAATCGCAAGCAACGATATTAGGGGATTCAATTACAGTGGCTCAAGCTGTGTACGATAATACGACTGTTTCACAAGTCAACATAACTACAGCAGTTACTGACTTAAACCAAGCTATTGTCACTTTCCAGCAGTCCGTTATTGGAAATAAAGACACCTTATATGCACGGATTGGTCTTGCATCTACTACATTACAAAATGCCTCAATTGGAACAGGTTATTTTCAATACCCGCAATCGGCAGTAGATGCCTTAACAATTTCAATTGGAGTAGCACAATCTGTTTACGGAACTGTTTATGCATCGCAAAGCGTTTTAGATAGTGCCGTTATTACATTAGATCAAGCTGTCTCAAGTTTCCAATCGTCAGTCATGATGCCGCCATTCAAAACATTACCAACAATTACAGCCTACAAGCAAGATTTTAAAAAGCCGGAATCTCTACAATACGATGAGATCACAGATACATTCATTCGAATTGTTTAGTTTTACAGACATCATGAACTAGGAGTTGGCAGTGGGTATGGCAGAAATTATAGAAGTAAAAGAGTCGGCATTAGCATTTCTGCCATTAGTCTCCCCACATGTCGCGCATTTGCTTGATCCACTGCCTGCAGGATTCATCGCGTTAGCAGCAATGGCAGACGGCACCCGCGCTGGTTTTGCCTTGGCGAATGTGAATGCGGTGCGTAAGGAAGGGATTGTTCATGCTCTGCATGTGATGGAGCCCTTTCACAATCTTGGGATAGGTACACGCTTATTAATGGCTTTAGAAGTTCGATTAAGGGAAAAAGGTTGTATAACGATTATCATAGATGTCGTTGAAGAACCTAGTGCCGTGGAGTCCAATTCTTTTCTTAAAAACCGTGGTTTTTCATTGCAATCCGCGATGTATCGAATGTTTGCGATACGGTTGCCAATGATAATGCAGGAACCATGGCTCGATCTTCTCCAAATGTCTGAAAGTTTCACCCTGTTTCCATGGGGCGAGCTTGGCAAAGAAGAACGAGAGAAAATTCTATTAAGCCAGAGCTATCCAGATGAGCTTTCCCCTTTTGTAGAAGAAGGAATGATTGATCCCACTTACAGTACGGGATTAAGATATGGCGACGAGATCATAGGCTGGCTAATAGTACAGAAGTTAGCAAGCAATACGATTCTTTTCAAAAGCTTGTTCGTAAAAGCTGAATTTCAACATACCGGAAGAAGTATTGCGCTAGCTGCTGAAGTCATTTGTAAGCATTCTTTAGCTGACAAGTATCCTTACTTGATGCTAAATGTAAACAATAGGAACAGGACGATGCTTCGTTTTGTTGAGAAGCGGTTATCCAATTCCTTACTACGCACTAAGGATTTTGTTCGATTACAAAAATTACTCTAAATAGTATCGTATTTTTATAATAGAACATTGTATAAAAATGCTCATTCTACCTTGCGTTCTCGCTTGGTAGTTTTTTATTTTCCCTCATAATGTTTCACAAATACCGGCTCAATCCACCTCTGCTCCGAATGCTCACGCCCCTGAATCACAATACGGTCCGTATAAACGTCCACAACGATGCTCTGGCTAGCCGCGCTGCCTTCAGGCTCATTATTCGAATTCCAAATTTCGTGGACAGCGGCACTAGATACCGCAAGGAACTCCAGCTGTTTAATCTGCTTAGTAGTCTCCAAATTCCAGTGGGTATGTCCACTGAAGAACACAACATTCGGATATGCATTCACAATCGCCCTAAGCTCTTCATGCTGGACAACTCCGAGCTCTTGATCCGAGCCGTCCACGGTATGAACGAGCGGTTGATGCAGGAAGACGAAAATAGGCTTGTCCGGCGCTGCAGCCGCAGCTGCCTTCAATTTTTCCTGAAGCCAAGTAAGTTGTTCGGTGGATAGATAGGCATCTTCTTTCACGTTAGGATCCACATCGCGATAAAATTCACCTCCAAGAAATAGAAAGTGATAATCCTCCATTACGAGCTCATGGTAGGGCTTTTCATAGTTAAACATTTGATGGAATAGGTCAATTGCCTTTTGGCTTGTCCAATTCGGATTCAGATTGCTGGTATCCTGACCGCCATTCTCCGTTTGCCACATTCCATAATACTCATGATTACCAATCGTTGCATGAACGGGAGGCAAGGCGTGTTCGCTCATAATGCTGACTAGACTACGATTATCTGCTTCATTGCCATTGCTGAGGTCACCATTCAGTACCATAAGTTTGCTTTCAGGTCGGATGAGATGATGATCGGCTAAAGCCGCACGGAAGCGCTTTTTTGAATCTTCGTCTTCTGCACCAACATGTACATCACTCAGCACGGAAAAAGAAAAGAGGGGTTCGTCACTTGCTGTTGACGTTTTTTTGGGAATAGTACGAAAGAGTTTTACCATAGGCAGTGGCTCTTTATTAGGAAACGCCATAATTGATTCCGAAACAGGCGCTATCGCCGTTGCTTCCCAAGCATAGGTAGGGAGTAATAGAAGGAATAAAGCAGATAACAGGATGCGTATAGTTAACGTTTGTTTCCGTTGTTTCATATAAGTTAAACCTTCCTTTTCCCATGATAAAAGCGTGGGTTACCAAGTTTGTTAAGTATTTAACCAAAACGTCTGTCGTATAAACACTGTTTTTTGCCTGACACAGGTCTTAGATGCGCCCCGACTAAGGTCTAGGAACAAATACCGTCGTTAGTCCGTTTTGGAAAGCTTCGTTTTTACCTAAAATAAAGACATGAACAAGAGCACAGCAAACAACATAGCAAACAACGAAAGGCGGTGACGAAACGATGAAAAGAAATACGGGCTTAGCCGCTCTGCTAATCGCATTCGGTGCACTGATTCTGTTAAATAAGCTAGGCGTTCACATGGGACCATTTATTGGCTCGGTGATGGGATACTTGATTCCAATAGGAATGGTTGGCCTTGGTTATGTAGGCATACAGAACGGCAGCAAAATCGGTTGGATTATTGCAGGGCTTGGCGCTATCATCCTGATTGGTAAGTTAGCTGGTTGGATCATCATTTTACTGGCGATTGGGTTGATAGGTTACGGAGTTTCGATGTTGACAAGAAGAACGGTGTAATGAATTGAAACGAATACAGAGAGTGAAAAAGGTGGTATGAGAGATGAGCCTATTTAGGCGAATGAGAGACATTACCGTAGCGACACTGAATGAACATCTGGAACGATCGGAAGACCCGGTCCGCTTGATTGACCAGTACTTAGCAGCGCAGCGTGAGCAGCTTCAACAGTCAGAGAGACTGTACCAGCAATGCGTCACTCATGCAGCGTCCCTCCGGCAGCAATATCTGACGGCGCTGGAAACCAAAGAGAAGCGCGAGCATCAAGCGCTGCTGGCTCTGAAGGCCGGCGAAGAACATATGGCAAGGATCGTGCTTCAAGAGAAGCTGCAAGCCGAAGAGAAAAGCGAGCAGTATCATGAATTGTACGAACAAGCGAAGCAGTCCATCCTTGATCTGGATGAAGAGCTGCAGCAGCTCAAAGCCGATTACAAAGAAGTGGCAGACAAACGCAGCTACTACTTAGCGCGAATGGAGTCCGCAAGGTTACAGCAAAGATTGCATGCTCGCAGCAGTGTGGCGCAGGATGCGACACCACGGATGTTCGGTCGCTTGGAAGAGCGCGTATCCGATATGGAGCTTCATGCCAGAACGCTCCGCGATGTAAGACGAATGGGGCGCGAAAGCTACTATAGCGGGGGCAACCCGGCCGTAGATGCTGAAATGGAAGCTCTGAGAAACAGACTGCAGCAGGAGGGAGCCAAGTAATCATGAGCAAACTATACCGCTCACGAAGAGATAAGAAAGTTACTGGTCTGTGCGGCGGACTCGCCGAGGCCATGAATGTAGATGCAACGTTATTACGTTTGTTAGTGGTAATCACCACAATCTTCACTGGAGGAACGGTCATTTTCATCTACTTTGTAGCTGCACTTGTTATTCCGAAGGAACCTGGGTATGATCAGCCTCCATTTGATCCTTATGCTGGCTCATATGGCCGTCAAGGCTATAATGGCGGGGCATGGAACGCTCACAAGCCGCACCACCCTAACCATGCGCCACAACATACGGGCTACAATGCTCCGTACGACGCTGGGAAAGTAAACAACATCGATGAGATGATGAAAGACATTGAAAAGAAAGCTCTGCAAAGAGAAGTAGAAGAACTGAGAGCCAAAGTCGCTCGCTTTGAACAACAACCAATTGATATTAAAAAAGGAGACGTGTAAACCATGGGAGTATTTACAAGAATGAAGGATATGACAAAAGCATCAATTCACGAGGTATTGGATAAAATTGAGGATCCGATTGTTATGTTGAATCAATATTTGCGGGATATGGAGCAAGAAATTGCGCAAGCTGAAGTTACTGTTGCTAGACAAATCGCGAATGAGCGCAAGCTGAAGCAGCGTTTGGAAGAGTCTGTTCGTCTTGTGGCTGACCGCGAAGCTAAAGCTTCCGCAGCGATCAAAAATGGCCAAGAGGCTATCGCTCGCCAAGCCGTTGAAGAAAAATTGTACCACGAAGATAAAATTGTTGAGTACACAGATCTATATGCCGCTTCCAAAGCACATGCTGATGAGCTAACACAGCAGCTGCACGAAATGAAAGATGAGTTCTACAAACTGCGTAACAAACGCAACGAGCTTGTGTCCCGTGCTCAACTGGCTAAAGCCAAAAAACAAATGGCACAAGTATCCTACAATGGTGTAATCGAGAGCGGCAACGCATCCCGCGGCTTCCAACGTATGGAAGAGAAAATTATCCAACTGGAAGTTGAAGCGGAAATCGCTCGCAAGCCGTACGTGCCAGCAGGTTCAGTAGGCAGCTACACACCTGTTGATGTTGCAAAGCAAGCTAAAGTTGATGAGCAGTTGAATCTGCTGAAAGAGAAATTAAACGGTAAAGAAGCCGAGTAACGAACTTTGTTTGATCGAGAAGCCCCTCCTTGTGAGGGGCTTTTTTGTGTTTGCAATTCGGGGACTGATTCGACTTATTAGTTTGGAATTAGGAGGTGTGGTGGGAAAGTTGTACAACGTACAACAATTTCGGTGCTTTTTTCTCGCCAAACTATAGATGTTGTATGATGTACAACAATTTATCCTTATTTCATCCAATAGCGCTGTTTTTGGCTGAAATTGTTGTATTTTTTGCAACAATCGCGGGGATTACGCTGATTTGTCTGCATAATGTTGCACAAAATACAACTCGATTTGGAACAAGCGTTTTTTCTCAGGACCGTTTATGATTTTTCAAAATCATAAGATTTTCAACTTTTTTGAAGAGATTTATCCACTCTTTTTCCAGCAGATTGCAGATAGAATAAGCACATGAGCACGAAGGTTAAAACAAAGCACGAAATGTTAAAACGAACACGAGGTGAGGTTATGAGTGAAGCTCTGGTCCGGATGGAAGGAATTGAGAAGCATTTTCCTGGTGTGCATGCCCTCCATCAATGTCGTCTGGAGTTGGCAGCCGGTGAAGTGCACGCGCTTGTTGGCGAGAACGGTGCCGGAAAATCCACGTTAATGAAAATTGCCACGGGTGTCTATCAGAAAGATGAAGGAAGAATCATCCTTAAAGGCAAGGAAGTGAACATTCCCAATACGAGAGCAGCTCAGCAGCTTGGTATCTCGATGATTCATCAAGAACTGAACTTAATGCCGGATTTGACGATTGCCCAAAATATATTTATTGGGCGCGAGCCGAGGAAGGGAATCAAGCTGTTCGTCGATGATCGGAAACTGAACGAGCAGGCGCAGCAGCTGCTGAACGAAATGAACCTCCAGCTCGATCCACGCACAAAGGTGTCGGAACTGACAGTCGCCAAGCAGCAAATGGTGGAAATCGCTAAGGCATTATCATTTCAATCCGAAGTGCTCATCATGGATGAGCCGACGGCGGCACTTACCAACGCGGAAATCGAGGAGCTGTTTCGGATCATTGAACAGCTGCGCGGGCGTGGTGTAGGCATCGTTTATATTTCTCACCGGATGGAAGAGTTGAAGCGAATTACCGATCGCATCACCGTCATGCGTGACGGTCGTTATATCGATACTGTGCAGACGAAAGATACGACCATTGATCAGATCATTGCGATGATGGTTGGTCGCGAACTCTATGTCAGTACGCAGCAGATTACCGTCGATGCTTCAGAGACAAGAGTGCTCGAGGTTACGAATCTGAACCGCGGATCTTCGGTGAAAGATGTCTCCTTTCATTTGGCAAAAGGCGAGATTCTTGGCTTCGCCGGTCTTATGGGAGCCGGTCGTACCGAAGTGGCGAGGGCCATTTTCGGTGCAGATGCAATTGACTCGGGCGACATACGCATCCACGGGCACAAGGTCCAGATCAAAGCCCCGCATGATGCCGTGAAGCATGGAATCGGTTATTTATCCGAGGATCGTAAACGTTATGGGCTCATGGTGGATATGGACGTGAAGACGAATATCGCCGTTGCCTCTTATCGCAAAGCGAGACGTCTACTCGGGTGGATGCATGACGGCAAAATTGATCAGTCAGCCTCCCACTATGTGGAAGCGCTTCAAATTAAGACGCCGAGCATTCATCAGCAAGTTAAATTTCTTTCAGGTGGCAATCAGCAAAAGGTCGTAATCGGTAAATGGCTGCTGCGGGACTGCGACATTCTCATCTTTGATGAGCCCACACGAGGTATCGATGTTGGCGCGAAGACGGAGATTTATAAGCTGCTGGATGAGCTAGCCGCACAGGGGAAATCGATCATTATGATTTCGTCCGAGCTGCCCGAAATATTACGAATGAGCCATCGCATCATGGTCATGTGCGAAGGGCGCATTACCGGTGAGCTTCGTCAACAGGACGCCACCCAGGAAGCGATTATGAAATACGCTACGATGCGAATCAGTTAGCGGATGTTTAGGAGGAATCATGATGTCAACATGGCTTGTACGTAAAAAAATAGTGCCCACGATGTCGAGTCAAACTGGCGCGGCACAGAAGCTGCTGGCATTCGCCAGCTTGATTATGCTGGTTATTATCTTCTCGGTATCTTCCAGCAATTTTTTTCAATTCAATAACATCGTAGCCATTATGCTCTCAACGGCCGTTATCGGCGTGCTTGCTCTAGGTTCAACGTTCGTTATCATCACCTCGGGAATTGATCTAGCCGTCGGAACCGTTATGACCTTCTCCTCGGTGATGGCGGGAGTGATCATCACAACGTGGCATTTACCAATGCCGCTTGGCATTATCGGAGGTATTGCTACTGGAGCCGTTTGCGGTCTCATCAGCGGGCTTCTCGTAGCGAAGATGAAAATTCCACCATTCATTGCAACACTAGCTATGATGATGGTGACCAAAGGTCTTTCTCTCGTCATCTCTGGGACGAAGCCGATCTATTTTAACGATACGCCCGCATTCTCGCAGATTTCGATGGGGTCCATTCTTAATTCAATCATTCCTGGCTTCGAAATTCCGAATGCCATTCTCGTCTTCTTCGGCGCTGCGATCATTGCCAGCATTATTTTATCGAGGACGATCATTGGACGTTATAACTTTGCCCTAGGAAGCAATGAAGAATCCACAAGGCTCTCCGGCGTTAATGTAGACTATTGGAAAATTGTCATCTACTCGCTGACTGGCGTGTTCAGCGGTATCGCCGGCATTATGATGGCCTCCCGTCTCAATTCGGCTCAACCCGCGCTCGGCTCTGGCTATGAGCTGGAAGCGATTGCGGCTGTGGTCATCGGCGGCACTTCCTTAAGTGGTGGCAAAGGATCCATTCTCGGAACTGTCATCGGTGCCCTCATTATGAGCGTGCTCACGAACGGGCTGCGAATCTTATCAGTTAAACAAGAATGGCAGACGGTTATTGTAGGTGTTGTCGTTGTACTGGCGGTCTACGCGGATATGATCCGACGCCGTAAGACATAAACTTCGGTATTCACTCCAAGTCGGAGTCACATACAACAAACTATAAGTAAGGGGAGATTAGATTGCATAAACGGACAAAGAAATTTGCGGTAGCATCATCGCTATTATTATTAACGACGATAGTACTTGGGGCATGCGGTGCCAAAACGACGGATACGAAAACAGCGGCGACAACGGCTGCGCCAGCAGCATCAACAACTGCGGCGCCTGCGGCGGCCAAATCGGATAAAATTTATATTCCGGTCATCTCAAAAGGATTCCAGCACCAATTCTGGCAAGCTGTTAAACAGGGCGCTGAGAAAGCCGCCAAAGAATTTAATGTAGAGATTACGTTCGAAGGTCCAGAGACGGAGACGCAAGTGGATAAGCAAATTGAAATGCTGCAAGCTGCATTAGGTAAAAAGCCAGCAGCCATTGCATTCGCTGCACTGGACAGCAAAGCTGCTACGCCGCTGCTGGAGAAGGCAAAAGCAGGCAAAATCCCCGTCATCGGCTTTGACTCCGGTGTAGACAGCGACATTCCGGTGACGACGGCCGCCACCGATAACAAAGCTGCCGCCGCGCTGGCAGCGGACAAAATGGCATCGCTCATCGGCAACGAGGGTGAGATCGCCCTTGTCGTACACGACCAAACGAGCCGTACGGGCATTGATCGCCGGGATGGCTTCACGAATCGGATCAAAGAGAAATATCCGAATATCAAAATTGTTGATACGCAGTACGGCGGAGGCGATCAACTCAAATCCACAGATTTGGCCAAAGCCATTATCCAAGCACATCCGAGTATTAAAGGTTTCTTCGGTGCGAACGAAGGATCCGCAATCGGTGTTATCAATGCCGTGACAGAGCTGAAAAAAGATGGAAAGATCACTGTCATTGGCTACGACTCCGGCAAGCAGCAAACGGATGCGATCCGCAGCGGTAAGATGGCTGGTGCCATTACACAGGATCCGATCGGCATCGGTTACTGGTCAGTGAAAGCAGCCGTTCAATCGATTAAAGGAGAGACTGTTCCTAAATCGATCGATACAGGCTTCCACTGGTACGACAAAACGAACATTGATGCTGCTGATATCAAGCCGCTGCTCTACGAATAAGTATGAAGAGGCTGCGCCAATACGGGCAGTCTCTATTGTCATTTAATGAAACTGCTGTGTACAATACACATAGAGCTAAATTCGATTTCGCCAGAGGTGACCCATAATGTACAAAATCATCATGATTGACGATGAAGATGAAGTCAGAGAAGGCATCAAGCGGAAAACGAATTGGGAGGCGTGCGGCTTCCAACTAGTTGGAGATTTCGATAATGGCAGAGATGCCTATGAGGCGCTGGAGAGTCTGCAGCCGGATGCCGTCATTACAGATATTTGCATGCCGTTCATGGATGGCCTTCAACTGACAGAGCTCATTGCCGCGAATTACCGGGATGTTAAAGTTATTATTGTAACCGGTTACGAGGATTTTGATTATGCGAAGCAGGCGATCAAACTCAAGGTCAAAGATTATTTACTGAAGCCGATCAACGCCGCAGAATTCACCGAATTTCTTCATAAGTTAAGGATAGAGCTGGATGAGGAGCGCAAACAAAGGGAAGATGTCACCTTTCTCCGTCATCAGTTTCACGAAAGCATGCCGCTTCTTCGAGAGCGATTTCTTGAACGGTTAGTTACTTCCTGTATGAGAAAAGATGAAATTGATCGCAAGTTCCAGATGTTTGGACTGTCTTTAGGCGGTCCTAGTTTTACGGTACTTGCTCTTGATATTGATGAATTTCACCGTGAGTTCCACAGTGACCCAGTGGCTGAGGAGGAGCTGATACGCTTTGCAGCCTACAACATTTTTCATGAAATTATGGAGAAAGAACAAGGCGGCATCGTATTCCGAACGCGTGATGACAAGCTTGTCGCACTGCTTTCTGGCGATTCGGAAAGGATCGAATTGACCTGTCAAACGCTTGCCGAACATGTGAGGCACAGTATCGAGAAATATTTGAGCATGACGGTAACGATGGGAATTGGTCGCACTTACAGCGATCTGCGAGACCTGCCAAAAGCATTTCAGGAAGCGCTTTCTGCGTTAGATTACCGTTTTTTGCTCGGGAAGAACCGGATTATTTCGATTGGGGATATGGAATTTGGGAGCAGCCTGGACAATCTTAGTTACATCCATATGGAGAAGAAGCTGATTTCTGCCATTAAAACAGGTGAAAAGACAGTCGTAACGCTTACGCTGCAGGATTGGATCAATGAAATGAAGAAGGGCTCCTGCTCGATGGACAAATGCTACGGCAAACTGAATAAACTGCTTGTCGCCTTAATGAACGTATTGGTGGAGACTGGTTTCGAAGAAGCTGCGGTGCTTGGCGATCATTCTTTTATGCAGTTATATGCGAGGAAAACCTTAGATGATGTGCGGTTCTGGTTAGAGGAAATTTGTCTAGCGCTCGTGGACTTGCTGGCTGAGAAACGAACCAAAGTGTCTCAAGCCCAGATGGAAGCCGCGGTCGCCTATATTCATGCGAATTATGCGGACGAACAGCTCTCGCTTCAGCAGGTGTGCAATCATATTTATATGAGCATGAGCTACTTCAGTGCCTTGTTCAAACCGCATACGGGCGAGACTTTCGTCGAGTACGTGACCCGTTACCGTTTGGATAAAGCCAAAGAAATGCTCGCTGCTTCGCAGCTAAAAACCTATGAGTTGGCCGCCAAGGTTGGCTACAGTGATCCGCAATATTTTAGTGTTATTTTCAAAAGAAATACAGGCATGACCCCCAAAGAATTCCGAGCAGCGCACAAAGGTCAGCCGAGCCTATGAGAATCTGGCAGCGTCCTATTCAATTCAAAAGCATTCATACGAAGATTGCACTGGCGTTTTCATGCTTAATCCTTTGCACGACCATCATCCTAAGCTACAGCGCTTACCGACTCTCTACAGTGGCTGTTACGGATACTTCATTGGAATACACCAAGCAGCTTATCGAGCAGGTAAACAAAAATATCCAAACCTACATTGGTAACATGGAAAGTATATCTGCGCTATCGCTGAGCAATGCTGATTTGAAAAGATACTTGGCGTTGAATAACCCGAAGGGAACAGAGGGAGTGCAGCTAGCGAGTCAGATCAGCAGTTATTTTCATGCCATTGTTGCTTCACGGAACGATATCGCTTCCATCGTATTTGCGGGCTCCAATGGAGCCGTCGTATCGGAACGCATGGATGCAAATTTCAAATCGTATGCCGAGTTAATTGCGCAAGAATGGTACAGCAAGGCTAGTAAAGTCAATGGCGACGTGGCCATTTCTCCCTCACACGTTCAGCACCTATATAAGGATGAGTACAAATGGGTCGTATCGATCAGTAAGCAAATGCCTAATCCATTGCCTGGTGCAGCAAGCGGTGTTCTGTTGGTCGATTTGAATTATAACGTCATTAATGATCTATGCAATCAAATTCAGCTTGGGCAAAGAGGGTACGTGTTCATACTCGACCAAGCAGGCGATCTGATTTATCATCCTCAGCAGCAGCTTATCTACTCAGGGCTGAAATCAGAGGATATTCCTACACTTTTGCAGGCGAAGGACAGCACTTTCCATACGCAAGAAAAAGAGCAAAGTAAAATCTACACCGTCCGTACTACGAAATTTGGCTGGAAAATTGTTGGGGTTACCTACGCTGGAGATCTAAGCGGAAATAAGAAGGGCATGCAGCTCACTTCTGCGATGTGGGGCGGCATCTCGTTAATCATTGCCTTAGCGATTTCCATTTTGTTATCGGTCACCCTAACCAAGCCGATTAAACAACTGGAAGTCCATATGAAGCAGGTGGAAAAAGGCAACTTCGACATTCGCGTCGATGTAGAGGGTGCGAATGAGATCAGTAAACTGTCACGTACCTTTAATCTAATGATCAGCAAAATCAAAGAGCTCATGAACCAAACTTTGAAAGATCAGGAAGTCAAACGAATCAGTGAGCTGAAAGCATTACAGGCGCAGATTCAGCCCCATTTTCTGTACAATACACTGGATTCTATCATTTGGATGGCTGAAATGGGTAAGGTGGATGAGGTGGTTACGATGACTTCGGCCTTGTCCAAACTCCTCCGTTCGAGCATTAGCAAAGGGGAAGAACTCATACCAATTGCGGTTGAATTGGAGCACATTCAGAACTATTTGACGATTCAGAACATCCGTTATCGGAATAAATTTACGTACGAAGTTGAAGTAGAATCGGACATTCTCAGCTGTCGAATATTGAAGATTATTTTGCAGCCTCTGGTTGAAAATGCCATATATCATGGAATGAAGCATCTACCTGAACGCGGTCATATAAGAATTACGGGACGTAGGATCGAAGGAGATATTGAGCTCAAGGTCATGGATAACGGTGTTGGGATGGGCGAAGAGAAATTGAAAATGTTGATGCTCAAAACACGTCAAACAGAGTCAGGCAAAGGCTTCGGCTTGCATAACGTGAATCATCGCATCCAGCTTTATTTCGGGGAGCTGTACGGATTGCAATTTGAGAGTGAGCTGGAAGAGGGCACGACGGTAACTGTACGTATTCCGGCAATACCCCCAATCCATTTCGATAATGAGAATTGAGGTGTGAGGTTGAAAATTAGAGCAAGCTACGTAACGATTGCAGTCATACTGGTCCTGCTCATGACGACTGCGTACCTCGTCGTGTCAAAGGGCATGGAGGCAAAGGATAGGCCGCTTATCCTCATTCCAAAGACGATCGATCCTCATGTGGAATTTTGGCGGGTTTTGAACCAAGGAGTGACTACGGCGGCCAAAGAGTACAATACAGAGGTGATAGTGATGGGTACGCCGTCCGAATCCGACATTGACGAGCAGATAAAGTTGGTGGAAGAGGCGATCGCATTGAAGCCAAAAGCCATCATTTTGGCGGCAACGGATTATAACCGGTTGGTGCCAGTTGCTCAAAGAGTAATAAGTTCCGGCATTAAGCTAATTACCGTAGACTCGGGTCTAGAGGGCAGTGTTTCTACCAGTTTGATTGCAACTGATAACTATGCAGCAGGGAGCAAAGCAGTTGAAGCAATGAATCGCTATGTACAGGGACCTGCTACCTATGCAATCGTTAGTTTTGTCAAGAGATCCACAACCCAGCTGGATAGGGAGAATGGGGTGCGAGACCATTTGAAGAATGATCCTTCCGTGCAGATTTTAGACACTTTATATAGTAATGGTTATGAAGACAAAGCGTATGAGCAAACGAAACAGCTCCTTGCCGAACATTCGGATATTCGCGGCATTTTCGGATTGAATGAAGTATCTACGGTAGGGGCTGCGAGGGCGTTAAAAGAGCTTGATCCGGAGCATAACATTAAGCTGGTCGGCTTCGATAGCTCAATGAATGAAATAGCTTTTCTGGAGGCTGGGATCCTGCAAGCGACTATTGTGCAAAAGCCTTTTAACATGGGATATTTAGCGGTGAAAACAGCACTTCAGGTTTATAGTGGGGAAAACGTCAAGGCGTCAATAGATACTGGCTCTGAGGTTATCACGAAAGAAAATATGTACACAAGAGAAAATCAAAAGCTGCTGTTTCCATTCGTTGAGAAATAAAAAGTGTGAGTCGTCTTATGAAGAAGCTCCTCCTTGTGGGGGGCTTTTTCGACACTCTGCCGACGAGCTTCAGCTCAAATAGCTCTCGCTGTAAGCGCGGTTTTCGCGCTTATTTATGTTATTTAGACGAAGAAAACAGCACTTTTACAAATTTCCCGGGAAATATTGGGTTTAATGTCGAAAGCAAAGGAAGCCATAATAAGAACGGATTCTAATGGAGCGACTATTCGCGATGGAGAAGAGAGTTTCAGATCCAACAGGGGGGAACTTGAATGGGTAACATGATTCGGATAACAGGTGTACTTGTAACGATGTTTCTGAGTGGATCTAGCTTAATTGGATGCTCGACGCCCGAATTACATAAAGGGAAGGAACCGAAATCAGTATCCATCGAGACATTTCCACTTTTACCAAATGGACCAGAGAAGACATCCACGGCTTCCACAGCGACTTACGTAGACGACGAAATCGTGGAAACGCAGCATTCCTACACGGGACCTCCACATATCACTTCTTCTGGTAAAATTGCATACCTCACTTTCGATGACGGACCCTCTGAGAGTACGAGCAAGATACTTCATATTTTAAAAAAATTCGGTGTCACCGCCACTTTCTTTGTTGTCGGCGCGGATACGAGCGAGGGGCGCGCGCTTTATAAGCAAATCGTCGCTGCAGGCCATGCCCTAGGGAATCATACATACTCACATGACTATAATCGTATTTATAAATCCCCTGAAGCTTTCATGAAGGATGTTCGTAGGTTGGACCAGCTTTTGGAGGAAACGGTAGGCTATCGTCCTGATATTCTACGATTTCCGGGAGGTTCGAATAATCACTTGAGCTGGAAGCCAGGAGGCAGAGGCATTATGAGTAAAGTAGCTAGCGTGGTGAAAAAGGAGGGGTACCAGTATTTCGACTGGAATGTGAGCTCAACCGATGCGGCTGCTCCTGTGCAAGATAGGGAAATGATTATCGATTCCGTGCTTAGCGCAAGCCGCGGCAAGAAGAGCATTATTGTGCTGATGCACGATAACACCTACAAGACAACAACCTTAGAAGCGCTGCCTATCGTGATCAAAAAGCTGCAAGCAGCCGGCTTTCATTTTGAGAAATTGAAGAAATCCTCATTCACGTTCCAATTCTTGGAGCCTTAACAGTTGCAGATGCCTCTTACTTTGACTAGGATAAAGATAGTCGAATGAGAGAGGCTGGCGTTATCTATGCCTGATGTGTTACAGATTGGACCGTTTCAACTGCAAGGAAGATTACTGGCACTGCTGCTGGCGTGTGCGTTGGGACTGTGGCTAATTCGAAGGGTATCGCAGCGTTTGCTGAAAGATAACCAAATCGTGATTGCCAAGCCTATTGAGGATCTTGTTTTTAACAGTGCTATTATCGTTTTGCTGACCTGGAAGCTAGGGGTCATTGTGACGCAGCCATCCCTATTGTGGAATAATCCATTAAAGCTGCTTTTGGTGTCTGGCTCGGGTACGGAGATTGCTTTAGGTGTGCTGATTGCTTGTATCTACATGTACTACCAAATTCGTAAAAATCGAACTCCACTCTTACTTGTACTGGATGTTATCGCAATTGGAATGACGGCTTCTGGTTTCCTATTCTGTGCACTGATTCCCGCATATGGACTGCTTACAACGGTTCCTTGGGGCATTGGGGTCGAAGGTACGGTATCTCGTTTTCATCCTTATCATGCATATATTTCGCTGCTTCTTGTGCCACTGCTTATTTGGCAGCATGTTATAGAGCCGCGTAAGAAGACGCTTGGACAAGGCGTACTGCTCAAATATTCGCTGTTGTATGGGGGATCGGTGGGGATGCTAGCTAGCTTTTTTAGTGCTGCTAAACCGACACTGCTGTATCTTAGCTCAGCGCAGCTATTGTTTCTATTCATGCTTATCGTCGGAATGCTTCTCCCCGTTTTGACACATAATACTAGCAGAAAGGAGCTGAGTGCAATGAGTCAAAACGATTCCAAGACGCAAGTCCAGCAAGAACAGCAAAACCAAGAGCGCGAGAAGGCCGCAACACCAGCAGGGAAAGAGGGCTTTGTTGATAAGAAACTGGACGGTCCGAACCGACCTTCCACATGAGTCCAGACAAGAATAAGATGGCCAAATCAGCTCAGGACCAGAGAAATCAGAATCAAAGCGATCTCGATCCGTTCGAGATTGAATTTCTCCCTCAATTCGAGCAGGGGCGCGGTCCGCGAGAAGCTTTTGTGAATGAGCATGGCGTCGTTATCGGTGATCATGAGTATGAATCGGACAATTCCCCGCTAGAGCAGTGGACGGCAGAGACAGACCCTGAGGTCATGGCCGGAGATGAATGGGTTCATCCTTTTAAGGATGTTGGTTTCCAAAGCGCCGAGAATCGAGAATATTTTGAAAAAGGCATCGTGCCGCAAAGCGGAATTTTCACGCATCCGGATAAAGATGTTTCCTATGAGCCTGGACAGGCTTCAAGTAAGAAGAACGAAGATGAAGCGGAAGCGTAAAAGCTTTCGCTTTATTTCTATTTGGGACATAAGACTTTGCTTTCATGGCTATCGGATGTATAATATAAGTGGTAACGATTACGTTTTGAGAGTAACTAATAAATCCTAAGGGGTGGCACATATGGCAATGTCTTTTGATTCTTACATGAAAGATATGGTTAAACCGATGAGAGAAGATTTGACTCGTCTGGGTATTACAGAGCTTCTTACACCTGAGCAAGTAGAAGAAGCGATTGAAAAATCGAAGGATGGCACGATGCTGTTAGTCGTCAATTCCGTTTGTGGTTGCGCAGCCGGCCAATGTCGTCCAGGTGTAGCCAAAGCACTTCAAAACGATACACTGCCAACATACACATACACCGTGTTCGCTGGACAAGAGAAGGATGCAACTGCGAAAGCACGTGAATTCTTGGCGCCATACCCGCCATCATCCCCTTCCATCGCATTATTCAAAAATGGTGAACTCGCACACTTCATTCAACGTCACCAAATCGAAGACCGCTCCGCAGATATGATTGCTGGCGACTTAATTAGTGCCTTCAATGAATTCTGCAAATAATAAATAGCATAAATAGGATTAGAAAGACCCGCCTTGCAGTATTTGCAAAGGTGGGCTTTTCTTTTTTGGATCCATGTTCGATGGATTTGTCTTTGAAATTTCAGGAATGAAAGTCTATACTAAATCTTAAAGAATGAATGGTTTCAAACTATAGAAAAGGTGGAGAGATGCATGAGTTTGCAAACAGAAATTATCGCGAAGCTCGGCGTTAAGCCGGAGATTGATGTGGATGAAGAAATCCGCAAACGTGTGGACTTTCTGAAAAACTATGTGCTGGGTGCGAATGCAAACGGCCTGCTGATTGCCATCAGTGGCGGCATTGACAGTGCTGTAGCTACGGGTTTATGCAAGAAAGCGACGGACGAGCTGACGGCCGAAAAGGGCAAAGAGTACAAAACAGTTGGTGTGTTTCAACCATACGGTCAGCAAGTGGATATCGAGGACAGCTACGCGGTGGCCAAAGCTTTCGATTTGAAGTATCAAATCGAGAATAATATTGAAGAAGCTGTCGACGAAATCGCCATTGAAGTCGAGTATGGTCTCAAGCATATCGGTGTTCATCAGCATGTAAGCCGCGGCGGCAAAGGCAACATCAAAGCGCGGACACGCATGGTTATGCAGTATGCGCTTGCTTTTGAACTTGGCCTGATCGTTGTAGGGACAGACCATGCATCTGAAGCGATCACTGGCTTCTTTACCAAATATGGCGACGGTGCGGTCGACATTACGCCGCTGAGTACGCTGAACAAGCGTCAAGTTCGTTCACTAGCCTCGAAGCTTGGCGTACCGCAAAGCGTGTTGGATAAAGCTCCGACAGCTGGACTCTGGGACGGCCAAACGGATGAGAACGAGCTGGGTATTACATACGGAGATAACAGTGACTACCTCGAAGGCAAGCAAATTGATCCGTCTGTGCAGGAGAAGCTGGAGAAGCAATATTTGAAAACGGAGCATAAACGAATCCCGATTCCGGGTGTGTAAGGCTCGTAAAGACATAAAACAACCCCCGGCCAAGAAGGTCGGGGGTTGTTTTCGTGAATTGCGTCTATGGCATCTCTTGACCGCGGGAGCTTGTATAAAGGGTGTACCACTCTTCGCGGGTCAGGGATTCGGCTACTCTCACGGCGTCTTTGCAAGCGACAATCCGTTCTGCGGAAGATGTACCGATAACCGGTTGAATGCGAGCAGGGTGCTTCATGAGCCATCCGAGCACGATGGATTCTGGTTTAGTTTCATATTTGTCGGCTAATTGTTGCACGAGAGCCGTTGTTTGTCTTACGGTTTCAGGCGCATCATCTAGACTGCTGCCAGAGAACTTCCCATTGGCAAGAGGGCCCCAAGCCTGGATTTGAATATCTTGCATTTGGCAATGCTCCATGATGCCGTCTGCGAAATTGGTGTCCAAGCCAGCCTTTTGGTTGACTGAAATGCCTTGATCCAGCCAGTCTAGACGGGCCAGGCTCATTTCCAGTTGGTTCACAACGAGCGGTTCCGGCAGTGAATTTTGAATGAAACGAATTTGTGCGGAAGACATGTTGGATACACCGAAATGACGCACTTTTCCAGCTGATCTCAATTGATTGAAAGCTTCAGAAATCTCTTCCGGTTCCATAAGCGGGTCTGGACGATGCAGTAAGAGAATATCCAGATGTTCCACGCCAAGACGCTGCAGAATCCCATCAACCGAGCTTATGATATGGCTTTTGGAGAAGTCAAAGCGAGTTGGAAGCACGCCGTCACTAGGGCGAATTCCACATTTGGATTGCAGAATGATTTGGTCGCGCAGATCAGGTCTTTTTTTGAGGATTTCTCCGAAAATAGACTCGGATTTGCCTTTTCTATAAATATCAGCATGATCGAACATCGTAATGCCAATCGACAATGCAGCTTCTACAGCTTTTTCAGCGATGATGATATCTTCTTTTGTATAAGGAGTCGAATTCCATTCCCCACCAATTCCCATACATCCATAGACGACTCGGCTATTCGATATTCCACGTTTCTCTAGCGGCATGATTCTCATTATGTTTGGCCTCCCAGCTTTTAAATCTATACACAGTATACCCCTAGTCGAGGCTCGGCAGAAGAGCTGAAAATAGTGTAACTTACTTACCTCGAAGTAAGCATTGGGGGGGAAATGAAGAGCTGGGGAGAATAACATGATCCAATTCACATCCATAAGAATGAACAAGGATAGACTAGGGGCAAGTACAGACAAGCTCTTACTCCCCCTTGACCGCAAGCAAGGAATCATGTAAATTGTACGCACAACGTTGGAAGAAAAGTGGGGCTCAGGAGTCTATGATTATTGGGGTCGGAACGGATTTAGTTGAAATTGCACGGCTTCGCAAAATGTTAGAGGGTTCTACGGGCGAAAGGTTTCTTGAGCGGATTCTGACGCCTCAGGAGAGAGAGTTGGCGCAGAGACGGCGAGGCCGACTTGCTGAGTTTGCTTCAGGCCGGTTTGCTGCTAAGGAGGCCATTGTCAAAGCGATTGGCTGCGGCATTGGCAAACAAATTGGCTTTCAAGATGTCGAGGTGCTGCCGGATAAACTTGGCAAACCGGTATGCCATGTGAACGAGGCTGCGCTGCTGCGGGCAGGCTTAATAGGCAGCCACCGCATCCATATTAGTATTACACATACGGAATCGATGGCTGCCGCCTATGCAATCGTGGAAAAGCTCTAAAGCGGCGACTATTTCTTCGAATTGAGCCACTCGGATAGAAGTCCGATTTCCTCTTCGGAAATCGTGGTTTTATAGACTGGCATGCCGCCTCCGCCATTCTTAATCTTGTTCGCGATTTGCTCGCTGCTCAGTCTGCTGCCGACCTTTTGCAAATTCGTCTTAGGGCCGACTTTGCCAGCAAGATCAATGCCGTGGCAGCTGATGCACTTGTTCGTTGTGAAGAGCTCCTGCGCCTTCACGAACGCAGGGTTGCTCTCAGCTGCCGCGGTTGCTGCCGGTGTCTTCGTGGCGGCGCTGCCACCCGAAGTACCGCCGCCGCACGCGGCGAGCGCTAGAACCATCGGCGCAATGACGAGCGCGCCGATTAGATATTTATTCTGGCTTGCGCGAGTGCAAGCCTTTTTGTTTTGTTCCATAGCGAGCTTCCTCCTATGTTGGGGTTTCGTCCCACAATCTACCTGTTGGGTAGCACCAAACAGCAAATAATCATTTATTTTCTGATTTGAAGAGTTATCATGCATTTTGTGCATCAAATTCCCGCACTCTAGCCGAAAATAGGAGCTATCCGCCGAATTAGATGCACTTTTTGCATGATCTCTTCTGAAATGGGAGGTGTAAGTTAGATTTTGATGCGCTTTTTACATCATTTCTACTTTATCCTCATTCCACTTACCGTCCCCAAACGCGCAGCATATACCCGCTTAGAATAAGGCTAATGCCGCCCATTCCTTCCAGAACAACACCGGAGTAACCTAAATACCACACGCCCATCAGCGCAGACAAGGCGAACAGCCACAAGCCAAGGTAAACAAGCGGTTTACCTAGCAGGAGTCCGACCTGCACGAACCCGATGGCGAGAATGAACGCTCGCAACACTGGTGCGAAGAGCGGGCTAACAGCACCAATGGCCTCGAGCAGAGCAACGGCTGCAATGAGCATCGCTGCAGGCAGCACTAGAAGCGCTGGATGTCCCCAGCCACTGTGCTCACCAGCACTAGACCCTGCACCTGCATGTCCACCTGAGCTAGCTGATCTTTCACGCGCGCCTTCAGCAGAGTCAGCCCTAAATTCCTTACGCAGGCTCCATATTTGAATCAAGCTGGCCACAACCGCTGTGATAAAAGCCGCCTGCTTCAACCAATCCAAGTCGCGCCAATAAATCGCTACATCGACAATCGCGCTGAACATCCATTCCGCGCCCCAAATGAACAGAAGCGGGATTAATGCGTTAGCTTGACCGATCCAGGCTTTTCTTTTATTCGCCAAGTCCTGCCGATTCGTATTTGCCAGATCTGTTTGTTTTGAGTTTTGCATACATTCACCTCTAGTTTTATGTTCCACACTTCTCGTATAATGGAAACATGTCCATTCATTCATTATAACTGGAACGTGTCCCATAGAGAAGGAGAGCTCATGTACAGCGAAGAACAGAAGGTTTATTTTTCCAAAAATCTATTGGATTGGTACCAAACACATAAACGGGATTTACCATGGCGAAGAAGCAAAAACCCTTATTATATATGGATTTCCGAAGTCATGCTGCAGCAAACCCGGGTGGATACGGTGATTCCGTATTTCCATCGCTTCGTCGATCAATTTCCGACGGTTGAAGCATTGGCGACTGCACCAGAGGAGAACGTGCTCAAAGCGTGGGAAGGGCTCGGCTATTACTCGCGCGCTAGAAATCTTCAAACGGCAGTCAGAGAAGTTCACGAGCGCTATGACGGTATCGTCCCCCAAAATAAAGAGGAGATATCCTCGCTCAAAGGCGTCGGCCCATACACATCAGGAGCGATCCTCAGCATCGCCTATAATAAACCTGAACCTGCCGTGGACGGCAATGTTATGCGAGTCCTGTCGCGCTATTTTCTAATAGAAGAAGATATTATGAAGCCTGCAACACGGACCAAAATGGAGAAGTTGGCACGCGAACTCATCCTTGAAGGTACGGCAAGTGATTTCAATCAAGCATTGATGGAGCTTGGGGCTATGGTATGTACGCCTCGTTCACCGCACTGTTTGACGTGCCCTGTTATGGCGCATTGCTCCGCGCGTGAAGCTGGTATGGAAGAAGCCCTACCCATCAAAAAGAAAGCTAAACCTCCGCGTCCAGAACTGCGTGCAGTGGCTTTGGTAGAAGGTACGGGTGAGAACGAAGGGAAATGGTTGATTAGGCAGCGCCCGCAAGAGGGGTTGCTCGCTCGTATGTGGGAGCTGCCACATGTGGCCTGGAAGTCTGAGGGATGGAATTCGGATGAGGATAATAGGAGCGAGCTCCGTCAAGCTCTTGTGGATCAGGAACAAATCGGTATCGAACCTAACGAGTGGTTCATGGATACAGAGCATATTTTCAGTCATATCGTTTGGAAAATGAAAGTATACCGCGCCAAACTAAGCAACGCGAACCGCCCGAGTCATGGGGGAGAATGGATCCCTTTTCATTATCGCTGGGTAGGCCCGGACGAGCTCGATCAATACGCTTTTCCGAACGTTTTTATACGGATTATGAAAGAGTGGCAGGAGAGAAACGAGGAGTAACTTCCTCTGCTTTCTCTTTTTTTACCACATAATAAAGTATAAGTTTTCGGTTCCCGAAAACCGCTTTCTTATTGGCGATAAAACTTACATTTAAACGCGGTCGCTCATCCTTGAATGGCCTCGATAGAGGTTTTCTCATCGAATTTCGCCCTTAATGGCATCTACATTTCTTAATGTGATTAACTTTTTATCAATTTGTATAAGTTCGTCGTCGAGGAGCTCTTGCAGCACCTTGGTTACGGACTCTCGCACAGTGCCAACCATATTAGCTAGCTGCTGATGTGTAAGTTTTACATTAATCAAAAGACCTTCAGATGTAGGGACACCATGCTGCTCAGATAGACGGATAATGGTCTTCATGATACGAGAGCGAACCCCTAAGAACGTAAGGTCGTAGATTTGATCATTGGCTAGACGCAGTCGTCCCATCGTGGTTTCTAGGAGCTTTAAACATAGTTTAGGGCTCTTCTCCATGAACTGAGTGAATAGCGTACGTTTAAGGATATAGAGTGTACAAGACTCCATCGTTTCGGCGGTTGCTGACCGAGTATGACCGCTGCCTATCAAGGACATTTCACCGAAAAAATCCCCATCACGAAACAAAGCTAGAATAATTTCCTTGGCTTCATCCAAGCGATATATTTTCACGACACCAGATTTAATAAGAAATAATTCCTCACCTTGGTCACCCTCGAGAAAAAGAATTCCGCCCTTTTTTGCTTTTTTTTCTATGAATAAAGGGGCAATTGCCTGTAAATCTTCTTCCGAAAGCTCTTGAAATAAGGGGACATTTTGGAGTAAAGAAACGATTGTTTTCACCAGGCATTCATCTCATTTCGGCCATATTAAACGACCAGCTGTTCTTGCCTAGGGGGATATCGCGACGTTGCCGACGGAACAGCTTGACCATGTCTATATCGTACAGCTTTCCAGTGTATGCGTAAAGAACTTCCAGTGCATGATGTACGGGGATGGTTTAGAAGTTGAAAAAATTAAAATCTTTCTATATACAACTTGCTTGAATGTGATAAAATCGTAAAAAAATGGGGGGTGCGAATATGTATGGAATAATTAATTATGAGGTATTTTTGCTAACTGGAATTCTTCTGAATCTTATTCCTGGTGCTGACACAATGTATATTGTGGGAAGAAGTATTTCGCAGGGGAGAAATGCGGGTATTTATTCGGTTTATGGCATTATTAGTGGCTCTTTAATTCACACCTTATTAGTTGCTTTTGGTTTATCAATCATACTAACAAAATCACTTCTCCTATTCAATATCATTAAAATAGTGGGAGTCATCTATTTAGTTTATCTTGGCATTCGAATGTTACTTGATAAATCAAATGTAAACTTTAGTGCTGCTGCTGAGTCTAATAAACAAAACATAAGCAAAATATATATGCAAGGGCTTGTGACCAGTCTTACGAACCCAAAAGTTTCCTTATTTTTCATTGCCTTTCTCCCGCAATTTATTGACAAAAAGGCTTCTGGTCCTATCCCATTTATCATTCTAGGGCTTACATTTACGTTCACTGGATTGCTATGGTGTCTCTTTATTGCCTATTTTTCTTCGCACCTTACAAAAAAAGTAAGAGGAAGCGCAAAGATTGGTACGGTTTTAAACAAAATAACGGGTGTTATCTTTATTGGAATGGGATTAAAGCTGCTTCAAACAAAGGCTCCTCAATAAATCTCCTCTTGCTAATAAAATAGAGTTATTCAAAAAACGACCCCTCAAGGGTCGCTTTTTTGATTTCAAGAACTGCTTGGTGGACTCACGTTTGATGCAGTAGTTGCGAATCAACGCTATTTGTTATAAAAAGCAAAGGTGTATGGCTGGATGGATAAAATAAAGCATTGATCTATTGAACGATTGAACGATTGAACTATTGGATTTTATCCAGTGTTGTTCCATACAGGCCTAACAATGACATCAACCATTGGATGTTATCCAATGTCTTTCCCGTACAGGCCTAACAATGACATCTACCGTTGGATTATTTCCAATCGAACTGCATCCAAATGCTAATTTTCATGGAAAAAGGTTAGCTCCTATTGGATTTTCTCCAATGGAAGTAGGATATTCAAAGCCTGAATAGGTGTTTAATTGGATTTTATCCAACGGGAATTCCAATACCTCAGCCTAAGGATGTCCAGTTTGATCTATGAGCTTCATGACGCGCGGTATAGCCACACTTATGCTAAAAGTGTTCCGTATCATAGCAAAAAAAAAGCGACCCCGCGGGGTCGCTTTCTCTATGCACAGATATTACTTCGCAGCGTCGTAACGTTTGCCAACTTCGTTCCAGTTCACAACGTTCCAGAAAGCCGCGATGTAGTCAGGGCGTTTGTTTTGGTAGTTCAGGTAGTAAGCATGCTCCCAAACGTCAAGACCAAGGACTGGCGTTTCGCCTTCCATGATCGGGCTATCTTGGTTAGGCAAGCTGTATACTTTCAATTTGCCAGCTTTGTCAACAGCTAGGAAAGCCCAGCCAGAGCCAAAACGTGTTGTAGCTGCTGCAGCGAAGTCTGCTTTGAACTTGTCAAAACCGCCAAGCTCGCTCTCGATAGCTGCTGCTAAAGCGCCAGTAGGTGCTCCGCCAGCTTCTGGTCCGATTGTTTCCCAGAAAAGGGAGTGGTTCGCGTGTCCGCCACCATTGTTGCGTACAGCTGTACGGATATCTTCAGGAAGGCTGTTCAGGTCAGCGATCAGGTCGTTTAAGGATTTGTCATGCAGAGCAGGGTGTTTGTCCAGAGCTGCATTCAGGTTAGTTACATAGGCGTTATGGTGACGATCGTGGTGAATTTCCATTGTTTTTGCATCGATGTGTGGCTCAAGTGCGTTGTTCGCGTACGGAAGAGCTGGTAATTGATGTGCCATTGTATAAATACCTCCTAAAATTATGTAGTTTCAACTTCATTATGAAGGAATTTCGATAATAAAGCAACATGTATGTTTACTAAGTCAGACGCCGCGGCGCTCAATTTCCTGGATGATTTGACTGTGAATATGGGTTCCTTGTTCATTGAGCCAAGGAGATAAATCGCTCATGGCACTGTGATTGTATCGAAGTTCGATCTCCGTCCATTCGCTAGGTTTTATGGAGCTCAGTACCTGAAAATCACGTATCTTTCGTGGGTATGAGTCTCCGATCTCTTCATTGTTTGACATGAATTCACCTCCCATTCTTTGCTCATCCTTCTATAAAATCCGACGTTAGTACGAATTTTATACATGAGGTCCATATCTTTTAGACAATAAATATGCTAAATATTTGAAACAATTTGTTGAAAACGCTTGCATTTAAGCGCTTTCAAGAGTATTTACGAAAAAAACAAAGTTTTTTGTGAATTTTGACACATTTTTAGCAGGATTCCGCACTTTTTTGTCGTATTTACTACTTTACCAAAAAAATTATTCCTAACAAATAAAAGTGGAATTGGGAGAGAACCGTATGCACGTTCGTTCATTTCAGCTTGGTGATACCTCTTCGGTGAAGACGCTTCTGCAGGATGTTTTATCGGAAACCTGCTATGAGGAAACGATTGAAGCATTTGCACGTCAGCTATCATGGGATACAGAACTTGTTTTAATCGCTCAAGAAGAAGAGCAAGTTGTAGGCATGATTATCGGTACGATTGATAACAACAATGGCTACTACTATCGGATCGCAGTTGCAACAGAGTATCAACGCAAAGGTATCGGTAAAGCTTTGATCGAAGCAATGAAGCAAAGGTTCCTTCAACGGAACGTGAAGAAGATTATGGTGACGGTGGATATCCATAATGAAATGGTGCTGCCTGTTTACGAGTCTGCTGGTTACAGCACATCGGACTTTTCCCGTACCGCACATCGTCTCAGCATTGTGAAGAAAGTCAGTGTTTAACTGATCATTCGGATGTCCATGAAATGAATAGATTTGGAACGAGGGAAGCATATCTGTGCCGCCATTGCAATTGGGGGTCAGATATGCTTTTCTATATAATATGGGAACTTTTCGGCAGCTGTGAATAGAGGAGCTTTGGACATGGATAACTTTGCGCCGTATGTGATAAAAAGCTTCAAACATGATGGACATCTTCACCGGATGTGGCTGACGAATTGGCGAGTACCACAGCACATCCTTCATGCCGATCATCATCAGCAAGAAATGATGGTGTTTATTAACAGCCAGACCAAGATTCAGGAAGCAGACGGCAAGGAGTGGGTTAGCCGCATTCCAGGGGTATCTTTTTTTATTCCTAAAATGTGGTTTAATATTGTTGCACTTATAGAAGAAACAGGTGTTAGATACTACTGCAATGTCGCATCTCCACTGTATGTGACCCAGCAAGTACTGACTTATATTGACTACGACCTTGATGTTATTCGAATGCCGGATCGTTCCGTGCATATCGTAGATCAAGATGAATATGAACGCCATAAACTGAATTATCACTATTCTTCTCTTGTGGAAACGAAAGTGAAGGAAGGTCTTGCAGCTTTACTCGCGCTGGTGAACGCGGACAAGCCGCCGTTTCAAGATGATATGGTTATGTATTATTACGAGCAGTGGGAAAAGTATAAGAACGGAGGAGCATAAATGAGCTTCTTTGTAGGACGCAGTGAATCGAATAAGGCAGCTTCTCAGCCTAAGAACTATCATGAGGCTAAAAGCCTAACCCATGAGCTATGGGATTGGACGAAATCCATTCTTGTAGCTCTTCTTGTCGTTATCCTCGTACATCAATTCGGATTCAATCTCTCCACGGTTCGAGGTCACTCCATGCAGCCCACCTTGCAGGAAGGGGAGTGGTTGTTTGTGAATAAGGCCATTACGTACTTAAAAGCACCCAAACGCGGAGAGATTGTCATTCTCAAAGAGTCTGAGGAGTTTGTCACAGTGACACATCCTTTTTTGGTTAAAAGGATTGTCGCGATTGCGGGCGACGAGGTGCAGGGCCGAGCCGGCTTTCTTTATGTAAACGGCGACAAGGTCGAGGAGCCGTATACAGATACGCTCATCGAGGACGGAGACTTTGGACCGACACGCGTCGGGCAAGGCCACGTCTTCGTGATGGGCGATAACCGCCATGCGGCGGCAAGTGGCGACAGCCGCAGGTTTGGGGCTGTTCCTATCGGCCAGATCCAAGGACGGGCCGAGTATGTGCTGTGGCCATTCGCGATGGCCAAGAAGCTTTAAATTTAACGGACGCGAAAGAAGAGAGAGGTGAGAGGGTTGGCGGTTTCCATAGCAGCAGGAACAGATGCGGACTGGCGCAGGCTACAACAAGAGATCGTGGAAGCCGCGTCGTCCCTCGGTATTGATAAGATCGGCTTCACGTCAGCGGAGCCGTTCACAGAACTGAAAGAGATCCTTCTCCGCCATAGGGAGAAGGGGTTTGAATCCGGCTTCGAAGAGCCGGATATCGAGAAGCGGGTACATCCAAGCTTAAGCTTCGACGCGCCGCAGTCGATCATTTCCATCGCTGTTGCGTACCCGTCGAAACTGCCAAACCCTCCCCGATCCGAGCCTGGGGCTTATCGGGGGATTATTTCGCGCTCCTCGTGGGGGAGCGACTACCACGACGTGCTTCGCGATAGACTCGCGAAGCTGGAGGCTTTCATCGCGCAGCGCGTGCCTGACGCAAGGCTAATGAGCATGGTCGACACTGGTGCACTCGTCGACCGCGCCGTAGCCGAGCGGGCTGGGATCGGCTGGACTGGCAAAAACTGCGCCGTCATCACCCCCGAGTGGGGATCGTGGGTTTATTTGGGCGAAATGATCACGAATATACCGTTTACATCCGATACATCTATTATGGATCAGTGCGGGGACTGCACGATTTGTATCGATGCTTGTCCCACGGGAGCGCTGGTCGGACCAGGGCAGCTGAACTCAAGCCGCTGCATCTCCTTCATCACGCAGACCAAAGGTTATGTCGATGATGAATTTAAGCTCAAAATCGGCAACCGCCTCTACGGCTGTGACACCTGCCAGATCGTCTGTCCGAAGAACAAGGGGATGAACTGGACGCATCATCCCGAGCTCGAGCCTGACCCCGAGAAGGTCAAGCCTTTATTAATCCCCTTGCTGACCATGTCGAACAAGGATTTCAAAGAACAGTACGGGCGCATCGCAGCGTCCTGGAGAGGCAAGAAGCCGATCCAGCGCAATGCGATTATCGCGCTAGGGAATTTCAAGGACAGGACGGCTGTACCTGTCCTGAGAGAGCTACTGCTGACAGATCCGCGCTCTGAGATCAGGGCTACAGCAGCGTGGGCGCTAGGGCACATTGGCGGCGAAGACTCGGCGGCTGCTCTCGATAAAGCGCGAATAGCCGAGCAGGAACCCGCTGTTATGCAGGATATCGAGAAGGCGCTCGACGTTGTAAGCCATTCAACAGCTGATAAGGGGGAGAAAGAGCAGATATGACACAGCAAACACAAGCTGCGATCGTCCTTTCCTATACGGAGGTTAATTCTCCAATAGGTCCTCTTGTTCTTGTATCGACCTTACAGGGGCTCTGCAAGGTCGATTTCGGCACCTACGAACAGAACCGAGAGAAGTTACAGCAATGGGCTAACCGCTGGTTTGGCAGGCATGAGCTGCAAGAGAATGCAGCACTTCTCGAACCGATTGTGGAGCAGTTGGAGCAGTATTTTAGAAGAGAACGTGTAAGCTTTGAGAGTGAACTGGATTTACATGGAACTGATTTCCAGAAACAAGTCTGGACAGCACTGCTTTCTATTCCATATGGAGAGACAGCTTCCTATAAACATATTGCAGAAGCCATAGGCTCACCGAAAGCCGTCAGAGCGGTTGGTGGAGCTAACAATAAAAATCCAATTCCCGTCATTATCCCCTGTCATCGCATCATTGGCGCTAGTGGTGACCTTGTTGGCTACGGTGGAGGTCTCCCAATTAAAGTACTCTTGCTCGATTTGGAACGAAGCTCGAATACGGTAATAACTAATAAATAAAACGTGGAGTGAATCCTATGAAATATGTGCATTTGGATTCCGTTGAGCCGGGTCAATTTTTGGGCCGAACGATATTTGCCAGCAATGGAGCTATTTTGCTTTCAGAAGATGTGCAATTGACGGTGTTTATGATTAACACGCTTAACCGAATCGGAGTCACAATGATTTACATCAAAGACCCGAACCTAGAGGATGTAGAAATCCCGGAAATCCTTTCGGATGAAACCAAACGTATCGTTATGCAGCAAATGGGTCAAACGTTCGCGGCTATCCAGTCGGGTAAGGAATTTAACTCGCGTGCTATGAGTATTTCGATTAATACGCTGCTCGATGAGATCATGAAAAATCGTGATGTACTTGTGCAGTTGACGGATATTCGTACGGAGGATAACAAGATGTATGTCCATGCAACGAATGTCTGTATGATGGCCGTGCTCATTGGGATTAATATGGGATTCAATGGAACCCAATTGAAGGAGCTCGCCATTGGTGCGCTTCTTCATGATGTGGGTAAGCTGGAGCTTGTTTGCGATGATGAGTCGCCCGACATGAAGAAGCATCATACTTGGCGCGGCTTCGAGCTTCTGAAGAACAAGCGGGAATTCAGCCTGCTCATTGCCCATGTGGCCTTCCAACATCATGAAACGCTTAACGGGCAAGGGGTTCCGAGAGGACTTATGAGTGAAGAAATTCATATTTATGCGAAAATTACGGCCGTCGCGAATATGTACGATAATTTGCTGTTTGATGTCTCCTTAGGGCGCCGTATGCTGCCGCATGAGGCTTGCGAGCATATGATGGCGGTAGCGGAGACCCAGCTTGATCGCGATGTCTTGATCCAGTTTCTGAAGATCGTCTCGATCTATCCGACGGGAGCTTCCGTGCGTTTGTCCAATCGGGAGACCGGTGTTGTGGTTGGACAGCATAGAGGACTGCCAAGCCGTCCGATTGTGCGAATCGCGAAGCAAAATACGATGGATAAAGAGCTGGATATCAAAGAAATTGATCTGGCCAAGCATACGACCATTTTTATCGAACAGGTTTTGTAATAAAGGGGTAGTCATTTGTAAAAAGATGAACAGAAATGATATGATAAGGCAAGCAATCGATACCAATTTGTACATGCAGGGGGCATAATTATGTGGAGTTATCTGATTCCCATTCTCACGTTAATTGTTGGCTTGGTCGGTGGGTTCTTCATCGGCGTATTCTATTTAAAAAGACAGCTGGAATCCATGCAGAACAATCCAGAAATGCTGCAAAAAATGGCCAAGCAAATGGGCTACAACATGAACAAGCAGCAGCTGAACAAAGCACAGCAAATGATGAAAAACCAAAAGTGGAAATAAGACGTAGGGTTAGAACAACCCTTCAAAAGGGCTTTGCTGTTTAACCGTACGAACGGTGGGCAGCACGAGCCCTTCCTAATATAGGGATCTTTGAGTGCAGCTCAAAGTCTCTCCTAATGTGAGTGTAGCTCAAAGTAGGACATACCAGTACTATTCAGAGGTGGCTCAAGCGATGGCTAGCAACAAAGACCGCATCATGGAAGCAGCCATGGATTTATTTCATGATCATGGTTTCCAAGGAACGGGTCTGGAAGATATTTTGACGAGCAGCGGGGTATGCAAAAGCAATTTTTACTACCATTTTAAAAGTAAAGAAGAACTAGGTTTGAAAGTTATTGAGCGCAAGGTGCAGGAGATGCGGCAATCTGTGATGGAGCCTAGTTTGGGTAATGCGCAATTATCGCCGAAGCAGCGGGTACTGGCATTGTTTGAACGCATGCTGGCCTTTTGTGAGGAGTATGAATGCCGCAGAGGCTGCTTCTTCGGTAATCTGGCCTTAGAGCTGAGTGATAGCTCTGAGGAGCTGCGTAAGCCGTTGAGCCGCTTTTTCAGTGAGTTGGAGGCTGAGGTAGAATCCTGTTTGCAGGAAGGTAAGAGACGAGGCGAGCTGCTGCTGCAGGGGTTAACCCCAGTAGAGCTGGCGACCCCGATAGTATCCCTTCTGCAGGGTGGGATGCTGCTCACCAAAACGCACAAAGACAGCAGAGCGCTGCGCGACAGTATCAAGGTTTTGACCGTTTGTATGGGGTAGAGGATAAGAAAGAGGAGTGATAGAAATATGGCGTCCATTGACTACAAAAATACAAGAGTTGCTGAGAATCGGGAGCTGATTGAACAGCATGTCCGAGAGATTTTACGGCTGATTGGCGAAGATGTAGATCGGGAAGGCTTATTAGACACACCTGCTCGCGTAACCCGTATGTATGAAGAAATTTTTTCGGGCTATGAAGCGAATCCACGCGATGTGATGGGTGTAACTTTTGATGAACAGCACGAAGAGCTGGTAATTATTAAGGATATTATTTATTACAGTCAATGCGAACACCATATGGCGCCTTTTTTCGGGAAAGTGCATGTAGGTTACTTACCTAGCGGAAAAGTGGCTGGACTTAGCAAATTTGCTCGTCTCGTTGATGTGGTCACTCGTAAGCTGCAGGTGCAGGAGCGGATTACTTCTGAAATCGCCGACATTCTAGATGATGTGCTGAAGCCGCATGGCGTCATGGTAGTCGTTGAGGGAGAACACATGTGCATGTGCTCCAGAGGCGTGAAGAAATACGGAAGTCAAACGATTACCTCAGCTGTTCGCGGTTCTTTCCGCTCAGACTCGACTCTTCGTGCCGAATTTCTGTCTTTGTTAAAATAAGTAGTGCTTACGAGGGATGTGCATGGAGACAATAGTCTTGTGCATCATCCCTTTTTTTGTTCAGGAAGCGCGGCATGACTTGTTGCGAGGTAGTCGATATAGTATTATTTTACCACATAAGAAAGTTTGAGATTTTCGGACCTCGAGAGAGATTTATCCAACTTAATACAAGATCCCCAGGGACTATCGTACATGCTGTAGCATAAACTGATAGGAAACAAGAAGAGGTTTACGGAGTGGCTAATTGAACAAAGAGACTCAGAACTATACCGGGCGTCCGGCAACAGCACTAGAGGAGGCAAACTTATGAACAACATACGAAAATATCGGCCAGGTGAGGCCGGTTCCTCTAAATTGAGTGAAGAACGGGATGAATTTGAGCGGGATTATGCGAGGTTAATTCAATCTCCGACCTTTCGTCGGCTGCAGGGTAAGTCGCAGGTGTTTGGCGCAGGATCAGGTGATTACTATCGAACACGTCTAACCCATTCGCTCGAAGTTGCCCAAATCGCCAGAGAAGTAGCGAAGCGGTTAGAACGGACGAATCCTTTTTTGAGTAAAAGAGAGCATCCTGGCTTGATCATTGATCCTACCGTCGTCGAGTGTGCGTCGATTGCTCACGACTTCGGTCACCCGCCATTCGGTCATAAAGGGGAAGAGGTTCTGAATCATATTCTGATGAGGGATCATGGCTTAAAATATGAAGGCAACGCCCAAAATTTCCGTATCCTGATGTTTCTCGAAAAAAGAGCAGGCAGTGAAAGCGGCCTGGATCTTACAGCTGCGGTGCTTCTTGGAATTAATAAGTATCCATTTTTGATCGAGGAAGAAGGCCGACTTAAGGGTGTCTATGCCTCAGAGTGGGAAATCATTCGTGATCTGCGCTCGCAATGGAACATGCCGGAGGGTTGTTCGACCTTGGAAGCTCAACTGATGGATTTATGTGACGATATCGCGTACTCCACCCATGATATTGAAGATGGTATTCGTGCTGGCAAAATTCAAATGAATGCAACCTTTTTTGAGGATCAAAGACTGATGCGTCATGTGGTCATGGAAATATTAAATGATCCCAACAAGCATAAATTCGGCTGGGAGCAAGTTAATATTGAGCAAATGGTCAGGCAAGTTCTGTCGGACTATCTGGAGCAATGGGAGCAAATTTTCTCAGAGTGCAACGGGGAAGAATCGCGTACGCGCAGAGAGATGAAAGCACGCTGGGTGAGCTCTTTCGCGAGCAGTCTGGACATTATAGATGACCCTGACCGAAGCTGGAAAAAGGTTGCGCTCGTGAAAGACGGAGCCGAGGATATGAATCTTTTGCGCACGATGGAAATTCTTAAGAAGCTTGCGTGGGTCACGCTGATCAAAGACTTCCGTGTGCTGCGCCTGCAAAAACGCAGCGAGATCATCGTCGAGCGTCTGTGGGACAGCTTCATCGACAAGGAGAAGGGGCAGTGGATCATGCCTCCCGACTGGATAGATAGCTACGAACGCCGTAATGCCACCTGGAGCTGGCCGCGTTTCGTCGCGGATTACATTTCCGGTATGACTGACGCCTACGCGGAGAAAGTCTACGCCGAATTGTTCGCCAGCAAATCCGGCTCGATTTATGAGATGGATTAGTTGGGGGTTAAGATTCAGACCCCAAGTGGCTGATTGGACCAGCATATTACCTTAAAAGTGACTGGTTAACCACAGATGAATGTTGAGAGCACCGAAAGGGACTTCCCATCGCTGGAAAAGTAGCAAAGTGTTGCTGAGAAGTCCGAAAAGGACTTCTTGGAGCAAGGATGGCAGAAAAAAGCTTGTATAGGCAAAAAAATATCGGCCCTCGAGGGGCCGATTTTATAGGGAGGAGGGAATACCAAGGTTAGCTTGCATAGGAGTAGTCGTGATACCGTTAAGGAAATTCATCGTTCGGCGCATATACGTTTTCGGCTCTGCTCGGTACAGCAGCTCATGCTGCGCTTTTGGGATAATCCAAAGCTTGGATTCGGAGTCTTTTTGCTGCTTGAACATATCCTCTACCATGCCATAGGGTGCTTTGTAATCTTCCGTTCCATGGATGAAGAAAATCGGCATCGGATAAGCTGTTGAAGTTACTTTGTTGTAAGGGACTTCTTGCAAGCTTACGCCATTGAGCAAAGGGAAGAATAAGCGTACGAGCGGTAGAGATGGAAATTTTGGCACATTAACGACTTGCTTCATATTATGATAGAGTGTGTCTGGATTGAGCAAAAAAGTGCTGTCCAGAATCATCCCCGAAATATCATTGCCACTTAGAAGAGCAGTCTGTAGTGCTGTTCCTGCTCCCATAGAGAAGCCCCAAATATAGATAGGACCGCTGGATACCTGCTTGATATAATGGATGGCGCCAAGCAGCTCTTGCGATTCTTGAATGCCGCCGGTCATAATTCGTTTGCTGTTAGGGTGCACATAACCATAGTCGAACATAAGTACATTGTAGTTTTGCAAATGAAGTTCGCGGGCTAAGTTGTAAATGGGAACCCAAAGTTCTTCGCGATTGCCGCCGTAACCATGGGAGAAGATGACGGTTTTGTCGGATTTGCCAGGTATGAACCAACCGTCTAGGTTTGACGTGCCATTCAGACTTGGGAAGGTCACACTGCTGTAAGGAAGACCAACGGCTCTCATCGGATCCGAATGAAGCGGGTCAATATGTGGCCGAGCTAGCGTCCATGCAATATAGGCGTGAAAACCAAGAAGTAAAGAAGTGCATAGGATTAGGAATGAAGTGAGGATGGTGAAAACCAGCCTTTTTTTGCGTAAAAGCGGTCGGGTGACCACTTGCTCCAGTGTGGGTTGTAGTGAACCAGTTCCAGGGGATAGAGATGTTGTTGACATCGTAGTACCCTCCCTCCATTAAAATTAGTGTGATTATGCTGCTGCGGGTTAGAGGTTAAAGGGAGAATAAATTATTTAAATATTCAGATAAGTGTTCTATTAACTTAATAGTATTCTGAATGCGCTTACAAGTCAATGAGGTTGCGCTAATTGTAAGCCCTTTGTAATCGTCCTGTAACAATGAGAAAACGGCCGTTTGACCATATATAGGGATCTTTGGTCAAGACAAAAATTCTCTCCTTTATAGGCATCTTTGATGACCAAAGTCTCTCCTTTACGGTTTACGCGAGTTTCGTTATACTGAATATAACTGAGTTTCATATAGTGAAACTTTTTCACACGGATGAAAGTGGTGAAAAACGATGGAAGATGGCAAGCTGACGGTGCGTGCTGTAGAGCGCGCTTTAGATATTATGCTTTGTTTTACGGGGGCGTCGGAATTGACGCTGACCGAAATAGCAAGTCGTGCTGGGCTTCACAAAAGCACGGTGCACCGCCTTCTGGCATCCCTAGAAGGCAAAGGCTTCATCATGCGTGATGGCTCGACAGATAAATACAGACTCGGTTATCGGTTATGGGAGTTGTCCGCTAACCTCTCCAAAGAGGGAGACCCCGGCGTCATTCTGCTGCCGGAAATGGAACGGCTGCGCGATCAACTCGGCGAGACGATCTCGCTGTACGTGCAGGACGGCCTGGTGCGCGTACGCGTCCAAGCCGTACAGAGCAACCACGCCATTCGCCGCGTTGCCCCTGTCGGGGCGCGAATGCCCCTATACGTCGGCGCCTCGAGCAAGGTGCTCGTCGCCTTCGCTGAGCCAGCGCTGCAGGAGCAGCTTCTAGCCTCGGCCGATTGGCCGACTGGGCTAGATAAGACTGCGTTCCTGCAGCAGCTCAGCGACACCCGACGCGCAGGCTTCGCCACGAGCGTCGAAGAGCGCGAACCCGGTGCGGCGGCTGTGGCCGCACCGGTTCTGGACCGCGGCGGCCGGCTTGTCGCCGCCCTCGCGGTCTCGGGTCCAGCGAACCGGCTCACGCTGGAGCTGATGCAAGAGCAGGCGCCGCTCATTGTTGAGGCGGCGCGGCGTATGGGAACGATGCTGCGCTGACGCATCGTCCTTTTTTTGCGGCTTCGTGCTGGCGCGAAGCCGCGGCCCTACCCGTCATCCGTGGTCAGGATGACGGATGCTTTGCTTCTAGGAGGTCATACTAGAAGAGGGAAAGGGAGTGGCAAGTAATGAATAAGACAGCCTCGATGCTGGCGATCTGGATCAGTCTTGCCAGTAATATCGTGCTGACCGCCATCAAAATCATCGTCGGCCTCAATTTCAAAAGCCAAGTGCTTATCGCCGACGGCATCCATAACGCGGGAGATGTCATTGCGACCGCAACGGCTTATAGCTCGATGCGCGTTTCCTCCAAACCAGCGGATGTTGATCATCCTTACGGGCATGGCAAAGCCGAAGTGCTCGGAGCCTTCATTGTCGCTATCATCTTAGGTGGAGCAGCCATTTACATGGGCTACCACTCTATTCATGCGCTATTTGAGCCAGCGGGAGAGGCGCATATTATTGCATTTATCGCGGCGATCATCTCGCTAGTTTGGAAGCAAATTCTTTATGTCTACACGAAACGTATCGGCAATAGGGTCAATAGTAAAGGATTAATAGCCACTGCGTATGACCATTTGGCTGATGTATATGCTTCGATTGCGGCTTCGGTTGGCATAGGTTTGGCCTTAATCGGGGATCACTACAACTATGATATATTGGCTTATGGCGACCCCGTGGCTGGTATCATCGTTTCTTTTTTAGTGTTGAAATTGGCGTACGAAATGGGCAGCGAATCTTTCGACATTCTCATGGAGCGCAGTGTAAGTACGACATACATTGAACAATACGCGGCATTGATCCGATCTGTACCAGAGGTCAAACGGATCGACCGCCTGCGCGCACGCGAGCACGGTCATTACATATTAGTTGACGCCAGACTTGCTGTTTCGGGGAAATTAACCATCCAAGAAGGCCATGACATTAGCCGTCGTATTAAGCAAAAGATCAAAGAAGCGCATAGTGATGTGGATGAGGTGCTGGTGCATTTGAATCCTTGGTATGAGGAGTCTACTAAATCGGGCGAAAACTGATCTTAACTCTTGATCTAACCTCTTGAGCCACCAATTCCCATATCTATGTAAAAATACCTCTACGCGAGGTCGCTCATTATGGAGCGGCTTTCGGTAGAGGTATTTGTTTTTCTTACATCTTTTTCTTTGATTACCTAGCAAAAATATGATGCCCAATCCGCACAGTCTGCGGACGTGACCAGATCCATTTGCTAGTTGCTGTTTCAGGGTTAAAATAATACAAGGCACCCTTGGTAGGGTCTAAGCCCCGGACAGCATCCTGTGCTGCCATGTAGGCTGTCGAATCCGGCTTCAGCCAATATTGGCCGTCACTAACGGCTGTAAAAGCCCCAGGTTCAAATATAATGCCTTGGATGGAACTCGGGAACTTACTCGATTGTAGACGATTCATGACAACGGCCCCTACGGCAACTTGTCCCTCATAGGATTCACCGCGAGCCTCGCTGTAAATCACCTTCGCCAACATATCTAATTCAGCTTGATTCACTGAATAGTTACGTAAAGCCTCCCATGTTTTCGCTCCAATCATGCCGTCAACGGTTAGACCATAATTATATTGAAAATTGCGAACAGCAGCGGCCGTAATCGGACCATATTTACCATCCACAGATTGCTGGTAGTAGCCTAAAGTCTCGAGTCGGAACTGAGCGTCCCAGACATCACCGTTTTGACTGCCTTGCTTCAATGTCGTTGCTGCAGAAGCCGGCAGGCTCCATTCACTTACAGTAAAACCTAGACCCATTGAAGCTAACAGCACGACAAGGACGAGTTTTTTTATCAACTTCATCTTCATCTCCCCTTTCGTTCTATCAGTATAGGTGCCGAGGAGGGGAGGCTCAACCCGCAGTTATTGGAAATGTACCCCAAACGCTTGGCGCTCTAAGGGAATTTAGTTTGTAAATATGGCTCGAAAATTGTTGATTTGGTCTTTTTATAAAAAATAAAAGCCCGAGATCGCCAATAAGGCAATCCCGGACTTTTGCTGTGTGTAATGCGTTTTTTTGTGTGTTTTGCTGTATTAGTTTTTCTCGGCAAGGATTGAACGAAGAACGGTTTGCAGAATACCACCATTGCGGTAATAGTCTACGTCCACCAAGCTATCCAAACGCACAAGTGCGGTGAATTCGAAGCTTGTGCCATCTTCACGAGTAGCTGTTACTTTTACAGTAGAACCTGGTTGTACATCGTTGCTCAAACCAGTGATATCGAATGTTTCACGACCTGTGATACCTAGTGTTTTCCAACCATTCCCTTCAAGGAATTGAAGTGGAAGAACGCCCATACCAACAAGGTTACTGCGGTGAATACGCTCGAAGCTTTCCGCGATAACGGCTTTGACGCCAAGTAGGAATGTACCTTTTGCCGCCCAGTCACGGGAGCTTCCAGTTCCGTACTCTTTACCCGCGATAACTACGAGGTTTTGGCCTTCAGCTTGATACTTCATGGAAGCATCGTAGATGGATTCAACTTCGCCAGTTGGCAGGTAAGTTGTTACGCCGCCTTCTGTTCCTGGTGCCACTTGGTTACGAATACGGATGTTCGCGAACGTTCCGCGCATCATCACTTCGTGGTTACCACGACGGGAACCGTAGGAGTTGAAGTCTTCTTTTTTCACACCATGGTTAATCAGGTATTGGCCTCCAGGGCTGTCAACCTTGATGTTACCAGCAGGGGAGATATGGTCTGTTGTAACGGAATCTTCCAAGAGTGCCAACGTTTTTGCATTGCGAATATCTGCGATATCATCCAAAACCGTGCCCAGATCTGTGAAGAACGGAGGCTCTTGAATGTAAGTGGAATTGTTGTCGAACTCGTATAGATCGCCTTCCGGAATTGCGATTTGGTTGAAGCGCTCATTCGCACGGAATACGTTGCTGTATTTATCACGGAACATGTCAGCACTCATTGCAATGCCAAGAGCTTCTTGAATCTCTTGGTTTGTAGGCCAAATGTCTTTGAGGTAGACAGGTTGATTGCTTTGGTCGTAGCCGATTGGATCGTTAGCCAAATCAATGTTCACTGTTCCTGCAAGCGCATAGGCAACAACAAGCGGAGGTGATCCTAGGTAGTTTGCTTTTACTTGAGCATGTACGCGGCCTTCGAAGTTACGGTTACCGGAAATAACGGCAGCCACAGTCATATCGTTGTCGATGATTGCTTTGCTTACTTCTTCTGGAAGCGGGCCGGAGTTACCGATACAAGTTGCACAGCCGTAACCTGCAACGTGGAAGCCTAGTGCTTCTAGAGGCTCAAGCAAGCCTGCTTTAATCAAGTACTCGGTAACAACCAGGGAACCTGGTGTCAATGAGCTCTTAACGAATGCTGGTTTTCTCAAACCGCGAGCTACCGCTTTTTTCGCTACAAGTCCGGCACCTAGCATAACGCTTGGGTTGGATGTGTTGGTACAAGAAGTGATTGCCGCGATGACAACTGCGCCTGTACCCATTTTGACAGTTTCGCCGTTTGGATAAACAACATCAACGACTTCTTCGATTTTCTCATCAGTAAGACCATAGCCGCCTTTGTCGATAGGTGTACGGATGATGGAGTTGAAAGACTCCTTCATGTTCGTAAGCTCGACACGGTCTTGTGGACGTTTAGGACCAGCTAAGCTTGGTACTACAGAGCCAAGATCAAGTTCAATTACATCTGTGAACTGAGGATCTGGTGTGCTGTCTGTACGGAACATACCTTGAGCTTTGTAGTAAGCTTCTACGAGTGCGATTTGATCTGCGTCACGACCTGTACTTCTCAGGTAGTTCAACGTTTCGTTGTCGACTGGGAAGAAACCGATTGTTGCGCCGTACTCAGGAGCCATGTTCGCTACCGTTGCACGGTCAGCCAAGGAAATGTTGCTCAGACCAGGACCGAAGAACTCAACGAATTTACCAACAACGCCTTTTTTACGTAAAATTTGTGTAACAGTCAGAGCCAAGTCAGTTGCTGTAGCGCCTTCTGCCAGGTGGCCTGTCAATTTGAAACCAACAACGTCTGGAGCTACGAAGTAAAGCGGTTGTCCAAGCATACCAGCCTCAGCTTCAATACCGCCTACGCCCCAACCTACAACACCAAGTCCGTTGATCATTGTAGTGTGGGAATCTGTACCTACGAGGGAATCAGGGTAAACAACAGTTTCGCCATCGATCGTTTTCGTAGCTGCTACGGAAGCTAGGTACTCCAAGTTAACTTGGTGAACGATACCTGTTGAAGGTGGAACAGCACGGAAGTTATCGAACGCTGTTTGTGCCCAACGTAGGAAACGGTAACGCTCTTCGTTTCTTTCGAACTCTAGGTTAATGTTGTAGTCAAGTGCATCCGGGGATCCGAAAGCATCGACCATAACAGAGTGGTCAATAACAAGGTCTACAGGAACGAGTGGGTTGATCCGTTTTGGATCTCCGCCTTCACGAGCCATCGTCGCACGCATTGCCGCAAGGTCAACAACGACGGGTACGCCTGTGAAATCCTGAAGAACGATACGAGCAGGAATGAAAGGAATTTCTTTGTTTTCATCGCGGCCTTCAGCCCAACCAGCGATTTGTTTAACGTGTTCACTTGTAATAGCACGACCGTCGAATTGACGAATAGCGGCTTCGAGCAAAACGCGAATGGAGACAGGCAGATTGCTAACGGTTCCGTGGCCTTGATTTTCAAAGTCAGGAAGACTGTAATACTGGAACGATTTCGTTCCCACAGTTAACTGCTTACGCACAGAAAAAGAGTCCTTATTGGACATGGGTAATTCCTCCTCAAAATATGTTCATCCATTGGTTTCATCTAGTGAAACTCAATTTCATTAATCCCTCTACATTAAGTATAGCGTTTTGGTGTGTATGAGTAAAGATTAATTTCAATCATTTTTACCGTCAAAATGTCATATATTGAATCAATTCAAAGCAATTCGGGCTCGTCCTAAGGAGGATACCAAGATGTCCTGGAAAACAGCGCTCTATAACTACGTTCACGCTAAGAACCAGGCAGAGATCGAAGGCTCTGCTGCACCGTTGGAAGCTTATGTCTCAGACAGCGCTTATGTACGGAAACAGGATGTCAAGGTACGTAGGCTCTTGAACAGTTACCGCGACCGTGATGCTAAATTGCTGCGCGGAGAAACAAAGCTGCGTCTTACTGGTGTCAAAGAATCACCCCAAGTGATTATCGCGGATATCCAATTACATCGATTTCTAAATTATCGGATTGGATCCATCGAACATCTTGAGGAACGCATTGAACCTGAACGTGTGTTCATAGATAGCGCGGAGAACCGCTGGCAGGTCCGGTACACAGAACCTCTCCATGGAGAAAAGTCGCTTCCGAGCAAGCAGCGAGGCGTCTTTTTGCCTGACCATGAAGGTTTTGTGGATGGAATTCGCAGAGCGCCCTCACTTCCTTATATCAATCATAGTATACTCAACAGCGGTGCTCAGGAATCAGCTCCTCGCAAAATCATTTATAATCGCGCCAAAGCGGCCCATTATGCAGAAACTTGGTGGCAAACCCCGAATCCGAAATACGAGGAATTTGAAGTCGACTGTACGAATTTTGTATCGCAATGCCTCTTTGCAGGCGGGGCTCCAATGGACTATACTGGGAAAAGGGATTTGGGCTGGTGGTATGCTGGCAAAAGAGGCAATCAAGAGCTTTGGAGCTTCAGTTGGGCTGTTGCCAATAGCCTACAAACATTCCTCTCACATAGCCGCAGAGGATTGCAAGGTCATGCGGTAGATGATCCTAGCGAGCTTCAAATGGGAGATACAATTAGCTACGATTGGGATGGCGATGGCCGCTATCAGCACAATACGATTGTGATAGGCAAAGATGCCAACGGGATGCCGCTGGTCAATGCGCATACATATAATAGCCGTAATCGCTATTGGGCTTATAAGGATTCACCTGCTTGGACAGAAAGGACGAAGTACGTTTTCGTTCGGGTTGCTGATTATATGTAATAGGAAAAGAAAATGCAAATACTAAACGGAGGTACGTAATGAGCCGCAAAATACGAATTGGACTAATTTATGGGGGGAAATCCGGAGAGCATGACGTGTCCCTGCAAACAGCATTGGCGGTTATGAAAGCTGTGGACTTCAATAAATATGAGATCACACCGTTTTATATATCCAAAAAAGGCGAATGGAGAAGCGGTGCACCCCTATTAGGTCCGGCTGAATCCAAGGAAGTATTGACTTTTAGCAGTGGAGAAACCGCTGCTGCCGCACCTGCTTCCAATGCTTTGGCACCCATATTCGGGGCCATTCAGACAAAAGGCGATGTGGCTATTGCTGCAACGAATACAGCTGGCATGAAGGACACTGGCTTAGACGTTGTTTTCCCTCTTTTACACGGCACTTTCGGCGAAGATGGGACCATTCAAGGATTACTTGAAATGGCGAACATTCCATACGTAGGTGCAGGCGTGCTTGCATCAGCCGTCGGGATGGATAAAGTCATGATGAAGAAGGTTTTCGCACAAGAAGGGCTTCCACAGTGTATTTTCCGCCATTTTACTCGTACCGAGTGGGAAAAGAACCGTGCGTATCATCTGATCGAGCTCGAAACAGCTATCGGTTATCCATGCTTCGTGAAGCCGGCTAATCTAGGCTCCAGTGTCGGTATTTCCAAAGCAAGAAATCAAGCAGAATTAATTGAAGCGGTCAATTTCGCTTTCCAATATGATCGCAAAGTCATTATTGAAGAGAATATCGATGCCCGCGAGATCGAAGTAGCCGTTTTGGGCAATGATGAACCTATCGCTTCTGTTGCTGGTGAAATCGTGTCCTCGAACGAATTTTACGATTACAAAGCGAAATATATGGACGGCAAATCAGCGATGGTTATACCTGCAGACATCCCCGAAGAAACGTCCGAACAGATCAGACAGCTAGCACTTCAAGCATTCCTTGCAGTGGATGGCAGCGGCTTATCGCGCGTTGATTTTTTCTTAGGCAAAATCGATCAGAAGATCTACATCAATGAAATCAATACGATGCCGGGCTTTACACCATTCAGTATGTACCCGCTGCTATGGAAAGAAACCGGTAAACCATACACAGAGCTGCTCGACGATCTTATTCGTCTGGCTATCGAACGGCATACAGCGAAGCAGAAAATCCAATATTCTTTTGATGTGGAGTAGATGCATATGGGATTTCAAACGGAGTTCAATTCGGTCTGCAAGTTTAAGTCCGCGCAGGAGCTTTACGAGCTTCTAGAGTACGGCCGCGGCAAAATGGTGAAAAGCGGCTTCCGCGTCTTCCCAACAGGTCAGAAGGTCATTGCATACACGCCTGAGAATCAGGCGATTGCCATTGTCCGAATCGTTGCTTCCATTGCGGAAATCAATTTCCAAGGTGATGAAGTAACGCAAGTGGAGATGGAGCTCATTCGCCGTCTGACGGAAGAAGAGTCACGAATTCAGACCTCACTTGCTTATGAGATGTTTTTTGGTGAGCAAGCATAGCCGCATAGCGTAAATTAGAAGACATCGTCCGATATGGACGGTGTCTTTTTTGAATACATCACTAAAATAAGCTCAAGGGGAAAAAGTACCTCTACATAGCAATGAAAAACATCCTTACAAGATGAGGTTGCAGCCTAAATAGTCCGTTCCTCGCTCTTTAGTGATGTTTTTCATCACTAAAATAAGCTCAAGGCGAAAAATACCTCCATAGCAATGAAAAACATCCTTACAAGTTGAGGTTGTAACCGAAATAGTCCGTTTCTCGCTTCGTAGCGATGTTTTTCATCACTAAAATAAGTGCGAAGCGGAAATGTACCTCCATAGCGATGAAAAACATCCTTACAAGTTGAGGTTGCAGCTGAAATAGTCCGTTTCTCGCTCCGCAGTGATGGTTTTCATCACTAAAGTATGCGCGAGGCGGAAAATTACCTCCATAGCAATGAAAAACATCAAGATGAGGTTGCAGCCGATGTATAGTAAGTTTCCTGCCATTGCCCTCGTACCCGGTACTACAAGAACTTAGTACTTATTCAATCTAGCTCGAAGAACTACAATATACCTAGTAGATATTCAGATTGGAGAGTGAAAAGGATGAGACAAAAATTATTGACGGACAGAAAGTTTATTGCCTATTGGCTTTTCAATATTGGGTTAGGTATACCAACTCCATATGCACTTATTTATATGATTTTTGGGTTTTATGGCTTTATGTCGCCTCCATCGATGCAAGATCGGTATATGGCTTCGGGGGTGCTTTGCGTCTACTTGTTGGTTTGGTTTATCGGAAACTATATATGTTTGCGAAAAGAAGATCGAGGCACCAAGTACGGTATGTTAGCGTTAAGCTTGCTGCCACTTGCGATTTCGTCTTTTATCAGCTTCAAAATCATAGCATCCATCTCATCCTAATTAGGTGAGTTGTGTATGTGCGGCTCCTCCAGAGGGTACCCTATGAAAGGAATTTTTTCATCACAAATAACAAATGCATTCGTCCAACTGGACGATGTAAGCCATTTATCCTTGCATACTCTTCTTGGAGGTTACCTTGCATGATTATTCGCCTTGGGTATGTGGCTATGTCGACGATAGTCAAGAACGCATCCCCTTCCAAAACGATGACAGTGACGAACTTCAGCAAGCTTTTGGATCGAGATGCGGCCATTCGGAAGCTAGAGCGACTTGGCGCTGAAAATTTGCATAATACGCTTAGATTGCTTAGGCACAACCGTGCGCATGACATCATGGTGTTTCGCTTTTCTTCTAGGCTGATCCCTCTCATAGGACATGAAATGTTAGGTGACTGGGACCCCATTACCACGCTTTCTGCGGAATTCCAAGAGCTTGGCAGCTACGCTAAGCAGTCTGGCATGCGCGTAAGCTTTCATCCGGATCATTTCACCGTCCTGAGTACGCCAAAGGAAGATGTGCTGCAGAAATCAGTGGAGGATCTAGAGCGGCATACAGCTATGTTTAACGCGATGGGGCTGGGTATGGAAGCCATGTGCAATATTCATGTAGGAGGTTCCTACGGCGATAAAGAGAAAGCGGCTAAGCGATTTATTCAGAATTTTTCCGCGCTGCGCCCTGACATTCAGAGGCGGATCACACTTGAGAATGATGATAAAACCTTTACAGCACAAGAGACACTCGATATTGCAGAAAAGGTGGGAGCGCCTATGGTGCTGGATATTCATCATCATGCGATCAATAACAACGGAGAGGATGCGGCAGATCTCTGGCCGCGAATCCGACAAACGTGGTCGAGACAGGAGAGTGAGCAGTCGGAACAGGCCGCAAACGTACTCCCGCCGAAAATCCATGTTTCAAGTCCAAAAAATGAAACGGATCTAAGAAGTCATGCTGATTACGTGGAGGTAGGACCTCTTTTCACATTCCTACGTGCGATAGCTCCAACCACGCCAAATCTCGATATCATGATTGAAGCGAAGATGAAGGATGAAGCGTTATTTCGTCTCATGGAAGACCTCAAGATGCAAGAGGGAGTTTCGGTTCTCGATCAAGCCTCGATCCAGCTATAACCGTTCAGATTTAATTCTTGAATTGTTGGACAAAATGGGGTACTTTGGAGAGTGGGAATGAACGACGCACAATCCATTGTGAGAGGGGCTTCTTAATACCATGAGTCAATTGTTAACCGGAAAAAATATACTTGTAATGGGTGTTGCCAACGACCGCAGCATCGCTTGGGCTATTGCTCAATCCTTAGCGGCACAAGGAGCCAATCTTGTTTTTACGTTTGAAAATGAGCGTGTTGAGGAACGCGTTCGCAAGCTCGCAGACACGATTCCAGGCTCAACCTTGATGCCTTGCAATGTAACTGTAGATGCTGAGATCGAAACACTTGCATCCACGCTCAAAGAGAAGTTCGGTGTGCTTCACGGTCTCGTACATAGTATTGCTTTTGCTAAAACCGAAGAGCTGGACGGGCTATTCGTTGACACATCTCGTGATGGCTTCGCATTAGCGCATGACATCAGTGCTTACTCCCTTGTAGCGGTATCGAAACGGATTTACCCGCTGATGACAGAGGGCGGCAGCATCATGACGATGACCTACCTCGGCGCTGAGCGCGCGATGAAGAACTACAACGTCATGGGCGTTGCCAAAGCAGCGCTGGAAGCTAGCGTTCGCTACCTTGCGGCTGACCTTGGCCAATTCGGCATTCGCGTGAACGGCATCTCTGCGGGTCCAATTCGTACCCTGGCTGCCAAAGGTATCAAAGACTTCAACTCAATCCTGCGTCAAGTAGAAGAGAAAGCACCGCTTCGCAAAACAACGGATACAGCCGAAGTAGGCGACACAGCGATGTTCTTGATGAGTAACCTTTCCCGCGGCATCACGGGTGAAGTTATCTATGTAGACGGTGGATATCATATCGTTGGCATTTAATCCTGCATACTAAGAAATTCCGTATTGCCTTATAGGTGATACGGTTTTTTTACGCAAAAAACAGGCTGATTCTAGTTGAAATGTAAAATTATACGAATATTTTGGGATGAAACGCACTAGTATTTAAAACGTATAATTTACTATACTGGAGTTACCAATTAAATAATGAAAAAGGAAGAGTTGATATAAATGGTTGAGAGTAAGGTGGAGCCTTTCGTGGTGGGCAGTAAGAGCTTTACAGCGGTGGCCATTAATACGGCAGCTAAGGCTGGGCAATGGATTAAGAGCAAGCTGGGGGACATCAATCGCGTGGATACGAAGTACTCCTCTCAAGATTTGGTCACTGAGGTGGATAAAGGTTCGGAGAAGCTAATTCGTAATTTGATTATGACTCATTTCCCAGATCACTCCATTCTTGGTGAGGAAGGCGTGGAGCCTGGACCAGAGGCATCGGCCAAAGCGCTTCAAGCGATGAGCGATGAGGAGTATCTCTGGATCGTGGATCCGATTGATGGGACGACGAACTTTGTTCACGGTTTTCCGTTCTACTCCGTTTCGATTGCGCTTGCACATAAGGGGGAAATTATTGTAGGTGTCGTTTATGACCCATCACGTGACGAGCTTTTCGTCGCTGAAAAAGGGAAAGGCGCCTATATGCACGGCAATAAGACGAAGGTTTCGCTAGATAGCAAGCTATCCGAGAGCTTGGTTGCAACCGGCTTTCCTGCGGATCGTGACGGCGCGCTCCCGATCAATCTTAAAGGGACGCTGGCTTTGGCGCCGAAGGTAAGGAATCTTCGCTCGGGTGGATCAGCAGCGCTGCATATGGCTTATGTCGCAGCAGGACGATTAAGCGGGTTCTGGGAGATTGGTCTCAGCGCATGGGATGTTGCTGCAGGCTCGTTGCTGATTCAAGAATCCGGCGGAAAAGTGAGCGATACGGCTGGGAATCCATACCGACTTGCCGTTAGAAATGTGCTTGCTACCAATGGTCAAATTCATGACGAACTTCAGCAGGAGTTGGCTGGAGCGGGGGCGACAGGTTTGTAAGCTTGAGCAGCTTACAGGATTTTCTTGTTGACAATCCAGCTATTTAAAGTATTATAAGGATATAATTTAATTTAGCTGCGGAGCTTAGGAGAACAGCAAGTTTATTTCAAATTGTACGTTACCATGCGTGCATTTGGAATAACTTGCTGTTTTCTTTTTGTTCCCAGAAAAGAAGGCGGTGGAAATGAAAGCGTTTTAAAAAAAGGGTGGTTTAAATAAGGAGAGACTTTGATCTCCGATCAAAGCCCCAAAGCGGAGAAATTTTGACCTATGGTCAAAAGATCCCGAAAGCGGAGAGATCTCCGATCAAAGATCCCTATATTAGGAGGATAACAACATGAGTCCATTTTTTGGTGAACTGATTGGTACTATGATTTTAATTATTCTTGGTGGCGGCGTTTGTGCAGGAGCAAGCTTGAAGAAGTCGTATTCGAATAGTCCTGGCTGGATTGTTATAACAATGGGTTGGGGGATGGCGGTTGCAATGGCCGTTTTCGCAGTTGGGAAGTTTAGTGGAGCGCATCTGAATCCAGCGGTGACGATTGGCTTGGCAAGTGTAGGGGAATTCCCTTGGAAAGATGTTCCTTCATACATTTCAGCGCAATTGTTGGGAGCCATTGTAGGAGCGACTTTCGTGTGGGTGTTCTACTTCCCGCATTGGAAAGAGACGGAAGATCCAGCTACAAAGCTTGGCGTATTCTCGACGGGTCCTGCAATCAAGAACACAGGTGCTAATTTTATTAGCGAAGCTTTGGGTACGTTCTTTCTCGTATTTGGCATCATGGCGATTGGAGCGAATAAATTCGCAGATGGGCTCAATCCATTGATCGTTGGGTTTTTCATCTTAGCTATCGGCTTATCATTGGGCGGAACGACAGGTTATGCGATCAACCCGGCACGTGATTTGGGACCGAGAATAGCTCACGCAATCCTGCCTATTCATGGTAAGGGTGGCTCCAATTGGGGGTATGCTTGGATTCCGGTTATCGCTCCGATTATAGGTGGAGTTGCCGGAGCGCAATTTTATAAGATTGCTACCTCAGGAAATCAAACGCTTACAATTATAGTGATGGCTGTATTTTTCCTAGTTGCAATTATCGTTGGTAAAATGACTTCCTCTACCGAAGTGAATAGTCTGGTACTTAGACAGAAAAAAGCCGGTTAACAAGTAACCGACAAAAGAAAATATATTCCAATGTAAGTGTATCATAGATGAAATAAAAATTCTAATTATACTTTTGGAGGCTGATGACCATGGAAAAGAAATATGTGCTTTCATTAGATCAAGGAACGACGAGCTCTCGTGCTATCTTATTTGATAAATCCGGTGCCATTATGGGTGTTGCTCAAAAAGAGTTTACACAAATTTACCCGAAACCAGGTTGGGTTGAGCATAATGCCGAGGAAATTTGGGAGACGCAGCTTGAGGTGCTCAAAGAAGTTTTGATCAAAAATCATGTGCATCCGCACCAAATTGCAGCTATCGGGATCACGAACCAACGCGAGACAGCGGTTGTTTGGGATAAACTTACTGGCAAACCCGTGTACAACGCCATCGTTTGGCAAAGCCGACAAACCATGGACATTTGTAATGAACTGAAGGAACAGGGCTTTGATCCTACAGTGCGTCAGAAAACAGGACTGCTCATTGATGCTTACTTCTCCGGTACGAAAGTGAAATGGATATTGGACAACGTACAAGGCGCTAGAGAAAAAGCCGATAACGGCCAATTGTTGTTTGGCACCATCGATACTTGGCTTATCTGGAAATTGACCGATGGTAAGGTCCATGTGACGGACTATTCCAACGCATCGAGAACGATGATGTACAACATCCACGAATTGCAATGGGATCAAGAGCTGCTTAATATGCTGAATGTCCCTGCATCCATGCTGCCTGACGTGCGTCCTTCCAGTGAAGTGTATGGTGAGACGTCCAAAAGTTTGTTCGAAGTGCAAATTCCGATTGCCGGAATCGCTGGTGACCAGCAAGCGGCATTGTTCGGACAGGCTTGCTTCGAAGAAGGGATGGCCAAAAATACTTACGGCACAGGCTGTTTCATGCTTATGAACACGGGCACCAAAGCTGTTGCTTCCCAGAACGGACTGTTAACTACAATTGCATGGGGCTTGGATGGTAAAGTGGAGTATGCGTTGGAAGGCAGCATTTTCGTTGCGGGCGCTACGATCCAGTGGTTACGTGACGGTCTTAAACTTATTGAGAAGGCTTCTGATTCTGAAAAGCATGCAGCAGCTGTAGCTAGCACAGATGGCGTCTATCTCGTGCCTGCTTTTGTAGGACTAGGCGCACCTTACTGGGATATGGAAGCTCGGGGCGCGATCTTTGGGTTGACGCGTGGAACGACGCAGGACCACTTTATACGTGCAGCGGTAGAATCCTTGGCTTACCAAACGAAAGATGTGCTGGAAGCAATGGAAGCAGATTCGGGCATCCAATTACAAAAGCTGGCAGTTGACGGAGGCGCAGTGGCGAACAACTTCCTGATGCAGTTCCAGGCGAATCTTTTAGGCGCAGCTGTAGATCGCCCTCGTGTATTGGAAACGACAGCACTGGGCGCAGCTTATCTGGCTGGTCTAGCTGTTGGCTACTGGGCAGGAAAGCAAGATATTATCCAGAACAAAGTGATCGAGCGTACGTTCGAATCATCCATGGAATCTGCTGAGCGCGATGGGTTATATGAAGGCTGGAAAGCAGCGGTTCAAGCAACAATGGGCTATAAACAGAAGAAAGAGCAATTGGCCTAATCGAATAGATGCAAAGCATGGAGAAGAGAGTCACAATGTGGCTCTCTTTTTTTCTGTATATTTCAATGAAACGGACCACTCCAGAAAATCGATTTAAATTGATTGCTTTTGCTGCAATACACAATGAATCGACGGTCTTCAAAATACAAGAATAGCAGGATACTCCGGAGTGAGGTAGATGTATTGTTGTACAAATACAACTTGGACTATCGTGAACTCGGGGACTTTCAATTGCTAGGTACCCAACGAGGCGGATGTCCAACTGCTCGATGCCAACTAAAGTTGCTCAATTGATGCATGACTAAGTAGTGGTTGTTGTGGTTGCCTGAATGGCCCGAGTACTCCGAATGCTGCGATTCCGAAGAGATTATCCCTTGCCCACCGAACTGTTGTATTTTGTGCAACAATCCGGCGGTTTCTTTGGACAAATTGGCTTTTTGTTGTACCGCGTACAACAATTTGGTGGGAATCGCTCAGAAATAGGCGTTTTAAGCTCGAATTGTTGTACGATATACAACAATAGCAGGCTACTCCGGCGTAAGGAAGGTGTTTTGTTGCACAAAATACAGCTTGGACTATCGTGAACTCGGGGAATTTCAATTGGCGGGTACCCAACATGCGGCGGATTCTAACAGCTAGATGCAAATCAAAGTTGCCCGAATTGATGCATGTCTAAGTGGTTGTTGTTGATGCCTGATTGGCCCGAGTACTCCGAAAGGTACGTATCCAACAACTATTCCTAACTGGCCGATTGTTGAAATTATTCATCGAATGATCGAGGATCTTGGGCTCTTAACACGGTAAGTCAAGTCTGGTATAAACGCTCAACATGCACTATAATATGAGGTATATCGTTTATTTAAACGTTTCAATTAACTGGACACGCGCAGGCGTGATCGGGAAATGGATGGAGAGCTTCTATGACAGCAAATACACAATCGCATTCAGGTTCTGGCCCGGATATCATCACTTTTGGCGAAACGATGGCACTGCTCATGCCCTCCGGCGGCAAGGGGTTGGAATATTCATCTGAGCTTCACAGCTTGTTTGGTGGTGCTGAAAGTAATGTAGCTATTGGTATATCACGGCTTGGTGGCAAGGTCGGCTGGTTCGGGCGATTAGGCAAAGATCCATTAGGTCGCATGATTTTCAAAAAAATCCGTGGTGAAGGCGTCGATGTTTCACGTGCTGAGTTGACAGCAGAAGCTCCTACAGGGCTGATGATGCGTGAAGTACTTATGGGCAAAACGTCTGTCTACTACTATCGCAAAAATTCAGCTGCTAGTCACATGAGTGCGAAGCATTTGGATGAGGCTTATATCGCTGGGGCCAAAATATTGCATATCACAGGCATCACTCCTGCCTTAAGCGAATCTTGTAAAGAGGCGGCTTTCGAAGCTATTCGGATGGCTCGTAAGCATGGCGTCAAGGTCAGCTTTGATCCTAATTTGCGTTTGAAGCTTTGGAGTATTGAAGATGCGCGTCCTGTGCTGCTAGAACTAGCTAAGCTGTCTGATATTTTCTTGCCTGGTTTAGATGAACTGAAGCTGCTCTATCAGACAGAAGACTGGGATGTCATCGTAAGCAAGCTGCGTGAGCTGTCAGCGATATCCATCGTCAAAGGTGGAGAAAATGAGACGTACGTCGTAACCTCAAATAGCGTTACAGCAGTTCCTTATTTCAAAGCGGAGCATGTGGTTGATACCGTTGGAGCGGGTGATGGTTTTTGTGCGGGCTTTTTGGTTGGTGTGTTAAAAGAGTATGAATATGCGGAAGCCGTGCGTATCGGAAATCTTGTGGGCTCCTTGATCGTTCAGACCGAAGGTGACTGGGAAGGCGCTCCGACTTGGGAACAAGTGGATGCCGTACTTAACGATGTTAAACATATAGAACGTTAAAAGCTTGAAATAGAAGGGTGTAGATTCTAATGAAAAAGATTAAACTTATCCAACAAATATCAAGTGAAGGTGTCGTTGCCGTTCTACGTGGCGATACGCCAGAAGAAGTTGTGGAAATGGCTGATCAAGCCATTGCCGGCGGTATTAAGGTCATCGAGGTCACAATGACCGTGCCTTTCGCGCTGCGCGCTATCGAGGAGCTCGCGAAGCGCTACTCGAGCACAGCGCAGGACGCGGCCAAGTACGCGATTATCGGGGTGGGCACAGCCCTTGACCCCGAGACGGCGCGTGCCGCGATCCTCAGTGGGGCCGAGTTCGTCGTCGGCCCATCGCTTAACCCGAAAACGGTTGAGCTCTGCAACCGTTACAGAGTTCCCGTCATGCCAGGGTGCATGACGATTCAAGAGATTCAGACGTCGCTTGAGCTCGGCGTCGATATCGTCAAGCTCTTCCCGGGCAATCTATACTCGCCCGCGATGATTAAGGCCATTAAAGGTCCGCTGCCGCAGGCGAACATCATGCCGACCGGTGGCGTCTCGCTGAGCAACCTCGGCGAGTGGATCCAGGCCGGCGCCGTTGCTGTCGGCATCGGTTCCGATTTGACTAGCGAAGCCGTCAAAACCCGTAACTACAGCCTTGTTGCTGACAAGGCAGCTCAATATATCGAGGCCTACAAAGCGGCCAAAAAGTAGGAAATACGTACGCTCCGTCGAAATGATGACGGAGCTTATTTTTTTGATGAAAGGAAAAGAACTATGAGTCATGGCAAAGCGAGGCTGCTGCTGCAGGTCGATAATCTTCAGAAGTCGGTGTCTTTTTATACAAGACAGCTTGGTTGGGAGTTGGTGGAGGCAGAGCCTGCGGGCTATGCAGCATTGCTTCGCATTTGGTTGAACGATGAAGTTGTATTGATACAGAGAGGTCAGCTAACTAAGCAGGGGCATGAATTACAAGAGACTTATCTAACTCGTTGGTTGCAGCCTAATTCCACCAACCCGAAAGCGGGGGATCTCGTTTATATAGGGGTTAGCTCCGTTAACGAAGCGGAAAAAAGCTTGCAAGAAAATGGATGGAATGAACTGAGAAAAGAAGAAGAAACGGGGCATATTCGTAAAGTTTTTGTTCCCGCTATTGATGGGTATACCTTCGTTTTCTGGGAGGAACTATTTGCTTCGGATGATGAAATTATGAAGATGTACACTGATGGAATAGTTGAGTTGGAATGTGCCGTAGATGGCTTGTCTGATGAGCAGCTGAATTTAACGGAAGCACGGGGTAAATGGTCGATTCGTGAACAAGTGCTGCATCTAATTGATTTGGAATTAGTCACGATCCACAAAGTGAAATTTGCCTTAGCAGAGTCGGGGCGTACCTATCAAGGAAATCGTTTTTCGCAGGACGATTGGAGTGTTAGTCTTCATTATGCGACAAGGCCAATTACCTACGAAGTGCAGCTCTTTCGTAGTTTGAGACAGCATATCCTTGGACTATGTGAACATCTGCCCAGTGCACTTGAACGGACAGTTAAAACTACAAATAATCGCGAAGAGTCGGTTGCTAGATTGCTCAAAATGATGGCAGGACATGCTAGTCACCATGTACGGGCTGTGGAGCGTATTCGTGAACTTCATGGCTGTTAATTACGGCATTCTATATTATACAACGAGCAGAAAAACCCAAGCGCACAAGCTCTTGGGTTTATTTGTTGATTTTAGTCAAGCGAATTGATATGATAAAGAGTGATTAGGAAAAAATGTATTAAATAACATTATTATTCTAATATAATTATAGCATCAAGACAACCTTCATGTCAAATTTGCATTTTACATGGTCTGAAAAGAGGTGTTGGAATGAATCTAACTGAGCAGGATTGGTCAGATGAGGAACAGAGAGTTCAAGAAGTAACAGCAAAGATGCGCATAAGAATTACAGGGTTAGAAGATCAGGTCGGTAAGGTTCAATCGGATGTTGTCGAGATTCGGAAGCATTATTGGGATGAAGTCACGATGGATATGAGTACGACAGAAGACGCGGCAGAATCGATCGCAAGTATGCGGCAGCAAGCGGAGTTACTATCTGAACGGGAGCGTACGCATCGACAGGCCGCAGTAACTTTAGGCAAGTTAAAAAGACTTGTGAATTCCCCTTATTTTGGGCGCATTGATTTCATGGAACGAGAAGAGAGGCAAGGAGAAGCCATTTATCTTGGTATTGCTGCCTTTTTGAATGAGCAAGAGGATCACTATCTGGTTTATGATTGGCGAGCGCCCATATCCAGCCTTTACTACGATTATGCGCCTGGGGAAGTAGCCTTTACAACACCGAACGGCATGGTAGAAGGACAAATGCTGTTGAAACGCCAGTTTGTGATTCGCGACAGCCATATTCAGCTGATGTTTGATACAGGAGTGACGATCGGAGACGAATTATTAAAGCAAGTGCTCAGTCGAAGCTCTGATGCGCAAATGAAGACGATCGTGGCGACGATTCAAAAAGAACAAAATCGAATTATTCGAAACGACAAAGCGCGAATGCTCATCGTGCAGGGGGTTGCTGGCAGTGGGAAAACATCGGCTGCTCTGCAAAGAGTCGCCTACTTACTATATAAGCACCGAGATCAGCTGAGTTCAGATCAGATGGTGCTATTTTCACCAAATCCGCTTTTCAATCACTATGTATCCACGGTATTGCCGGAATTAGGCGAAGAAAACATGCAGCAAACGACCTATCTGGCCTATTTGGAGCGCCGATTAGGTGAAGAATTTGATGTAGAGGACTCATTTACGCAATTGGAGTTTGTGTTAGCGAGGGGGCGTTCATCTGAAAATGGGGAGACGGCCCAGGAGCATATCCCACAAGGGGATGAGGAATGTGCTTATAATGCTCGTTTAAGCGGAATTCATTACAAGTCATCGATGGAGTTCCTTGCTGTCATACATGCTTATCAGGAGCGATTGATGCATGCAGATATGCTATTTAACCCTATTAAGTTTCGGGAAAAAGAAGTCCTGAGCGCAGCTCGATTGGTGGAGCGGTTCTACAGCTATGATCCGGCCATTCGGCTGCCGAACCGATTGGAATTGATGCGCGGCTGGATTCTGGAACAGCTAGAGCTCTTTGCAGAGCATCAGCTGGAAGAAGCTTGGGTTGAGGAGGAGATTGAACTTCTCAGTAGTGAAGAGTACCACCTTGCCTATTTGCGACTGCGTAAATTGGAGCGGGGGCAGGGAGACACATTTGATGATTTTGATCAGGAAAGGGTGCTGCTTGCACGCGACGTTATCAAGGAGCATTTGAAACCAGTGCGGAACGCTGTGAAGCGGCTTAAGTTTGTAGATCTGATAGGATTGTATTGGCAATTGTTTCGTGAAGAGATCCGTGAAGAGGAAACCATGCATGAAATGAAAGTAGGTCAGGGGAGTTCGATTGAGAATCAGTGGAGTCCTATAGAGATTCAGAGGAGTCCTGAGGAGAATCAGTGGAGTCCTATAGAGAATAAGCCGCCATATTGGTCGGCTATCTGCGAGCGGACGTTGAAGGAGCTGGCGCAGGCCAGGCTGCCGTATGAGGACGCGACGCCGTTCTTATACATGATGGAAGCGGTCTGCGGCTTCCAGACGAACGGCGCCGTGCGCCACGTCATCATCGACGAGGCGCAGGATTATTCCCCGTTTCAGCTGGCCTACCTGAAACGGCTCTTCCCGCGCTGCCGGATGACAGCGCTTGGAGATCTCAACCAGGCGATCTATTCGCACGCTTCTGCGTACAGCGAAATCGATCCGATCGCCGCTCTGTATGGGCCGGAGCAAACGGAGGTTATCCGTTTGCACCGCAGCTACCGCTCCACGCGCGAGCTCGTGGAGTTCACTCGGGGCATCGTGCTAGGCGGCGATGCCATAGAGCCCTTCACCCGCGGCGGCGCAAAGCCGCGGGTGATCAAGGTCAGCGATCGCAGATCGCTGCATAGCCTGCTGGCAGCCGAGATCGATCGGCTGCTAGGCGAAGGCTATGCCTCCATCGCGATCATCGCCAAAACCGCGAGCGAGAGCAAGCTCGCGCACCAAGCCCTAGAGCCCCAGCTGCAAGTGCCTCTGGGGCTCATCACCAAACATAGCCCGACCTTCGAGTCGGGCGTGCTCGTCATCCCTTCGTATCTGGCGAAGGGGGTAGAGTTCGATGCCGTACTCATCTATGACGGTTCCCGTCACCAGTACGGACATGAAACCGAACGCAAGCTGTTCTACACCGCTTGCACCCGGGCTATGCACGAGTTATGTATATTCTCGCTAGGCGAGTTAACTGGGTTTGTAGGGGAACATCTAACGGATGCGTATGAGTGCGTTTAATGTGACTTTTCTGCCTTACCTCTTTGGGATTAGAAAGGGGTGAGGCTTTTTTATGCTGTGATTCTTCCTGTTTCGAATATAATTTCGGAGTCATTCACCTCGTGATTCCAGAATCCATCTTCTCAGTTAAATGATGTTGTAATAAGTGCAACAATTGATGCTAAAATCTCACATCTGTCCCTCAGTTGTTGTATTATGTACAACAATTTGGTCCTATACAGGCGATTTCGCAATAAATGGGCTCGAAATGTTGTACAAACTGCAACTTCAAGCTGCAAAATAGTCTTTGGGCGTGTGAATTGTTGTAGAGAATACAACATTGGCAACCACGTTAGCCCATCAATCCTCACGAAAACTGAATGACTCTATTTTCCACCCTAAAGCAACTCTTTACCATGAAAAAAGGAGCTTCACATAATGAATAACCCTTCTGCAAGGTTTGCAAAAGGGTTATTTTTGTCCAATTCTCAAAGCATCATAGACTTTGAGTATAATTTCTGCTGGATCCATGATTTTAATCTCATAGGGGTGACTTTCTTTCGGACGAGTTTAAACAACATATATGACATATACTATATAACGAATTGTCGGAACTGAATAAAGTATCAAAATTTCTTTTTATCATACGAGGTTTGAACAGAAATGGTTTGGAAATGCTTAGGGCTATATGCTATATTTGATATGAGAACTTTATAACCATATATGAGAGTAATCTTGGAGGCTTGTAGTAGGATGAGCACAGACAGGGAACCGCTATATATTCAGATTCAAAACCATTTTAAAGAACTGATCAGCTCTAGAAAATTGCAAGAAGACGACAAGATTCCGACCGAGAAGGAAATTCTCGAACAGTTTAATGTTAGCCGGATCACTGTGGCCAATGCGTTGAATGAGCTTGCTCGTGAAGGTTGGATTTACCGCATTCCGGGTAGGGGGACTTTTGTTAAGGGTATCCCAGAAACTTATATTCCTACTGCAAAGACAGTTGCCGTTCAAACGCCGTCCGTTAATCACTCGGAACGTCCGAAGATCGGGCTTATCTTTCCATTCGTTGATGATTTTTTTGCTATCCGGCTGATTCGGGGCATAACTTCCGTTCTAGAGAATAGCGGCTACGCGCTGCTAATGATGTTCTCTTTTAATTCAAAGGAGCGGGAAAAGGAAATCATTCGGGATTTGAAAGATAAAGTAGCTGGCTTGATTATTTTTCCAGTGGATGCTGAAGTCTATAATGAGGAAATTATTACACTTAAAATGACGGACTATCCTTTCGTCCTCATTGACCGATATTTGCCTGGTGTAGAGACGAATACGGTTTATTCCGACAGCGCTTTGGCAGCCAAATTGGCCGTGGATCACTTGTGGGGCCTCGGTCACCGCAACATCGCAATTTGTTCCGATTCGCCTCAACCTACGGTATCCGTGGAAGATCGGGTGAATGGCTATATCAGCGCACTCAGGGATAAAGGCGAGATGATCAACCCAGCGTTATTCTTGACGGACTTTGCATCTCCACTCTCATCAGTTAATCCTGAGCACCCTCTGTACCGGTTTATCAAAAACCGGATGGCAACTGCATACATTGCGCTGAACGGAAACCTGGGTGTACACATTTTGTCCATTGCCAAGCGTGAAGGGCTCCGCGTGCCGGAAGATTTGTCCATTGTGACCTTTGATAATCCGAGTCCGATGATGGATGAGCTAAGTCTGTTCACCTATATCGACCAAAACGAGGGCGAAATAGGGGCTAGGGCTGGGGAGCTGATTATGGATACTATAAAAGGGAATCGAACCCAACTTAAAAATAGCAGAGTGGTCTTGGAGCCGAGATTGGTTGTCAAACAGACGTCGGGTCCAGTACTTCCACAAGAATAAGAGAACGAAAGAGACTGATCTCTGGCATTGCAGCCGAGGTCAGTTTTTTAGTTTGTATTTTTCTTATTAAAACATTGAAATAATTGATATATATGATATATTTGTTAGTGTTATATAGTTATAAGCTAACCAAGGTGTATTACATTAAACATTATCTTCATACATAATGATCAAAGGACGGTGCAGCATAAATGCCATACACCCCAATAAAGTTGGAAAACCTTAAGCAGACACTAAATCGAATCGAAAATCATATCTACGTGCAGGTAGCGCCTCTGTCAGCTATCGCATACGTAACGCAGGAGCCCGTATCCTTCGAGCAAAGAATGTCGGGACAGTGCCTTGAAGTTCGCCCGGGAGAGAAGTGGGGGGAGCTGTGGGACTGCGCCTGGTTTCATTTCCAGGGTCAAGTGCCGCGAGAGGCTGCGGGAAGCAAGGTCGTGCTGCTGATCGATGTCAACGGAGAGCTATGCCTTGTTGATGATGAAGGAACTCCGACGCAAGGGCTCACAAACGTGAACTCGGAGTTTGACTTAACGCTTGGCTTGCCTGGCAAACGCGTCGTGCAGCTCGCATCTAGCGCAACGGGGGAAGAAGTTATCGATCTCTGGGCTGACGCTGGCAATAACGATTTGTTTGGGCGTTACCGGAGCGGAACGCTGAAGGAGGCTCAAATAGCCATCTGCAGTGAGGAGACGAGACAGCTATTTTACGATTATGAGGTTCTGCTCGATCTGGCCAAGCATCTAGAGGATCAATCTGCAAGAAGAGCGCGTATCCTTCAGGCCCTTTATGACGTTCATCTATTGCTCAGGGATATGTCGGACGAGAACGTCGCGCAGGCTAGACGTATTCTGGCTCCTTCATTAAGCAAGCAGGGCGGGGATCCAACACTGACGGCTACCGCGATTGGACACGCGCATATCGATCTGGCGTGGCTGTGGCCTATTCGTGAGACTTACCGCAAAGGGGCTAGGACTTTTGCCACCGCACTGCGGATGATGGAACAGTATCCCGATTATGTATTTGGAGCCAGTCAGCCTCAACTATACGAGTGGATCAAGCGGCAGCATCCGAAATTATATGAAAAGGTCAAGCAGCGCATTGCGGAAGGGCGCTGGGAAGTACAAGGAGCTATGTGGGTGGAGCCGGATTCTAATCTTGCGGGAGGAGAAGCACTTGTAAGGCAAATCCTCTACGGAAAACGATTTTTCCAGCGGGAATTCGGTCAAGATATGAAGATGTTGTGGGTTCCTGACATCTTTGGTTATTCAGCCAGCTTGCCGCAGCTTCTGCAAAAGTCAGGAGTCGAATATGTGATGACGCAGAAGCTGTCGTGGAACGTCCATAATGATCATCCGCATCATACGTTTTTCTGGGAAGGGCTGGACGGAAGCCGCGTTTTGACGCATTTACCGCCAGAAGACACCTACAATGGCCCGGCGCTGCCAAGATCGATTCTTAAGGCCGAAAGGGATTATTTGGATAAAAACGTATCCGACCATTGCCTTGTCGTGTTCGGAATCGGAGACGGCGGTGGCGGACCAGGAGAGGAGCACCTGGAGCGCCTTCAGCGTGAGCAGAATCTCCAAGGGCTTATCCCGGTGAAACAGGAGCCTGCCCTGAACTTTTTCGAGAAGCTGGCTATGAATAAAGAGAAATATAAGACATGGAAAGGTGAACTCTACCTAGAGAAGCACCAAGGGACGTTCACCAGCCAAGCTCGCAATAAGCGATATAACCGGAAGATTGAGAAGGCGTTGAGAGAACTGGAATTCGCTGCTTCGCTTCATTTCGCGTACGGCAACGAATATCCGTCTGAGGAGCTTGACACGATCTGGAAGGAAGTGCTGTTGTACCAATTCCACGATATTTTGCCTGGTTCTTCTATTAAGCGTGTATTCGACGAATCCCTTGCACGATACGAAATTTTACTAGCTAGAGTAACGGAGCTAACCGATCAAATGTACCGCGGCTTTGCATCCTCCATAGGGACGCAGGGAGCAGAACGTCCCATGGTCATCTTCAACTCCCTTCCATGGGAGCGCAGCGAATGGATGCAGCTAGATAATCAATGGATACAGGTTACGACTCCTGCAATGGGCTATCAGGTTATAGATTCGGCAGCGTTATCGTCAGTATCCACATTCGAAGTGATGGCCCTGAACGATACACTCGAAAACGAGTTGATCAAGATAGTGTTCGGATCGGACGGAAGCATTCTATCGATCTTCGATAAAGAGTTGGGTAGAGAAGTCATCGCTTCAGGCGAAGCAGGGAATGTGTTATCCATTTATCACGATGACGGCGACGCTTGGGATTTCCCTGAGGATTATGCGGGAACGAAGCCTGCGCAGATGAAGCTTATGCAATCGAAGGCTTACGTCAGCGGACCTAAAGCGGTGGTTGAGCAGGAGTATCACTACGGCAAGTCGGTGCTCACGCAAAAAGTTGTTCTGACGGCGGGCAGCAAACGAATCGATTTTGAAACGGATGTCGACTGGCAGGAAGATAGCAAAATGCTGCGTTCGTCTTTCCTTGTCAACGTGTATGCCGATCAGGTTAATTGTGAAATTCAGTTCGGTCATCTCAAAAGACAGACTCACCGAAATACGCTGTGGGATTACGCGAAGGACGAAATATGCGCCCATCAATGGATCGACCTTTCCCAACCGGAATTCGGTGTCGCACTCTTGAATGATTGCAAGTATGGCTATAGTGTTAACGGCAACGTTATGGATATTAACTTGCTTCGTAGTCCATCGTATCCGGATCCAACTTGTGACAGGGCACGTCATCAGTTCGTATACGCTATATTGCCGCATGAAGGGGATTTCATCCAGGCAGAAGTCTTCAAGCAAGGCTATGAATTAAATGCTCCGATTTCCGCGGTAATGGCGAGTGCAGAAGAAGGCGGACTGCCGAAGAAGTATTCCGGCTTTGAGATTGAAGGCGCCAAGGTCATGATTGAAGCGGTGAAAAAAGCGGAGGACGAAGAAGCTCTCGTGGTTCGCTTTTACGAAACTTCGGGAGCGAATGGCGATATCAAGCTTTCGGTTCATCTTCCTCACCGAGAGGCAGTGCTAGCAGATTTGATGGAAAACCCATTGGAGCCACTGAGCAGCGATGACGGCCACTACCTGCTATCCTTTACGCCGTTCGAGATTAAAACCGTACTCATCCGTTTGTTACATTAAATGCCAAGCTACGCCGTCTAAGTGTGTTGATACCAAAGAGCCCGATAACCGCGTTTCACTAGAAACGAGATTACCGGGTTCTTTGTGTTGGTCCCTCTTTCAACGTGGGAGGGGAGTTACTTATTTCTTATGTTCCGCTTCGTACTCAATGGCGAATTCCTCCAGAGACTTCACCTTACCATGTGGATGCTGAGCTTGTTTGCGGCTTTTCCATGCTGCTTCATCGCGGCGTTTCGAGTGGCTCATAGCTAAAAACCTCCTATGGTATGCGGATGGGTGCTGCACTAATAAAATGCGATGGTTGAGCGTATTTTATGCACCCGATGCAAACTCTTTCCATGAAAAAAAGCTCCACAAGACCAGCGAAGGTCCTGTGGAGCTCTTTGAACGATCTATTCCGTAGCAACGGATTGGTCAGCTTGCATGTTGACCGGGGAGATACGGATGAAGTTAGCTTCAAGATTGCTTAGCAAACCTTCGATTTTTGCTGCTGCATCGGATTGACCGGATTTAGCAAGCTCAGCGTGGTAAGCTGTGAGCAATTCAGTAAGATCTTTTTTGCTTTGTACGCCAATGGTCTCAAGTTTAACTTTCGCGCCCTTGGCAATACGACGTTCGATTGCTGCTTGATCTAGACCCATTTCTGGCACGAGACGTTGGTAGATCACGCCACCTGTCATACCTGCGCAAATCCATGGACCTGGATCGCCCATAACAACGGCACGGCCGTTTGTCATGTACTCGAACGCGAAGCCTTTGAGGTTCGCACGAGCGGCAAGTCCGCCTAGCTCATCACGAAGTGGAGTTGTAATCTCTCCACCGAATACAACGTCTGCACCGGAGAAACGGATACAAGCGCGTGTATCTGCACTGCCTTGAATCAAGAACAAACCTTTTTGCGCGCCGTAACCAAAGGATTTACCAACGCTGCCGTTGATGAAGGTGTTGTTTTTGCCAAGTGATTTAACAATCGCAACTTTACCACCGAAGGCCATTTTACCAAGACCATCCTCAGCACCGCCATGAACAGTAATGTCTACGCCGCGAGCATTGAATGCAGCCAGACCGTTACCTGGTACGGAACCATCGATCAAGTTCAGAGCGACAGTCGGTAATTCATCGTAGCTGCCGTCGAAACGATCTCTTACACGATGGCTGGAATAACGAGCTCCGAGAATACGGGACTCAGCATCCACTTTGGACCAGTTGCGAACGATTGGAGCATCCGTAGCCAGGGATTCTGGGAAGAATTCTAGACCTTCTGCACCTGCAGCGATACGGATATCGGATGATACGGCCGCTTCTTCCATTGCTCTTTCAGCATCAGAGATGAACTGAAGTGGAGCCGGACGAAGGATGTCGGACAAGTCAATACGATCTACGTGGCTGATTTGTTCCAATAGATCAGAACGGCCAACGAGTTCTTGTAAACTTTTGAAACCAAGGGATGCAACAACTTCGCGTACTTCTTCACCAATACCACCAAACAAACGAACCAAGCTGTCTACAGCTACATCGAATTGACGAGGTACGAAACGGCGAAGACCTTTTTCTTCCGCTTCTTCCATGGAATCGATTTGTGTAGCAATACCAACGTGACAAGTATCTAAATGACAGCCGCGGCAAGTTGTACAGCCGATCGATTGCATTGCGATACTACCGAAACCTGCACGGTTTGCACCGAGCATAACCATTTTAACAACGTCAGAACCTGATTTCAGACCGCCATCGGACCACAGCTCAACGCGGTGACGAAGACCAGCTTCAATCAAAGCAACGTGAGCAAGCTTCGTACCGATCTCCGTTGGAAGACCAACGTGCGTCAAGGAGTGAATACGAGCCGCACCTGTACCACCGTCAAAACCGGAAAGGGTAATAACGTCAGCGCCTGCTTTCGCTACACCAACCGCAATCGTACCGATACCTGGTACAACCGGGATTTTAACGATAATTTTCGCTTTACGACCGCTGCCTTCTTTAAGCTCGGAAATGATTTGTGCCAAATCCTCGATCGAGTAGATATCATGGTTGTTAGAAGGAGAGATCAGGTCAGAACCAATGGTTGCGTTACGAGCTGCAGCGATTTTCGCTGTTACTTTGGAACCTGGCAAGTGACCGCCTTCACCCGGCTTTGCCCCTTGACCGATTTTGATCTCAAGGAAAGCGACGGCGTTAGCCAATTCAACGTTAACACCGAAACGTCCGGAAGCGACTTGCGCACCGCGCGTTTTTTTGTAACGGCCGAGCATATCTTTAATTTCTCCGCCCTCGCCGTTCATGGTAACCATGTTCAGGCGTTCACCGGCTTCAGCGTAGGCACGGAAAGCTGTTTCATTTTGTGAACCGAATGACATGGAAGAAATCAGCATCGGCAAGGAATGACCGCCAATGGAGATATCAACTTGTGACGGATCGAGTGCCTTACGGCCTTCGCTCAGTGCTTTGTCAATGTTGAATCCAGCAATGTGACGAATGGAAATCGGGTTCTTCTTCTCTTCTTCACGAAGTTTATCGCGGTAGTCACTATAAGGAGCAGCGCCTGAAGCGGCGTCGCCTAATGCTTTCCACATACGTTGGAAGAAACGGAAGTTTTTCGCTGCTTTTGCTTTTGGATTTGTGTAGTCTGTATAACGTAATTCGGCATCAGCTTCGAGTTGGGCAAAGCCAGTTCCCGCTTTTTCGCTGCCGAGGTAGTTCACGATATCTAATACTTCAGCAACTTCCGGATGGAAGCCGATGGAGGAAAAGAAACGTGTGTAACCGCGAAGCTCATGAGTACCGATCGTGGAAATAACTTTCTCCAGACCTTTAGTCAGTGCTGCATACACTTTACGTGCTGCTGCAGCATGGCCTTCTTTATCAGAAGCCGTTGAGAACAACAGGTATGGTGAGATTACGTCTGCGCCAAGACCGCAAGCTACAGCGATATCATGCAAGCTGCGAATCGCGGCGGAACGCAGGATCAAAGTAACATGGCGGCGCAAGTTGTCGCCGAAACCGAGTTTTTCCGCACGAAGTGCGATATCGATTTTGGAAACGGCAAGATGCGGTTCAAGCCATAAACGGTCATTTTGATGAGCTTCTGCATCGTCAAGAACGATCAGTGCAGCGCCATTGCGGGCAGCAGCGATAGCAGCAGCAGCTAGAGCGTCCAAGCCATCACTCAGAGAAGTTCCACGAGCGAAAGTACTGGAAAGCACGGCTACAGCGTTATCTCCTTGTGCACGGAACAGGGCCAACAATTGCTCATAAGAAGGTTGTGACAGGTGCTCTTCGCTATCTACACCATTCGTACCTTCGAGTACAAGTGGAGCAAGAAGCTCAAGGCGCAGGTTGTTATCTACTTGTGCATAAACAGGAGTACGAGTACCGGCAATGATACGTGTGGAGAAATGCTCCATCTCACGGTCACGGTCAATCGCAGGATTCGTAACAACAGCTACGCTTTCTTTAATGAAGTCAGGCACGTTCTGGCGTTCCCAAGCAAGAGCAGCATGAGGTGAATCGTGACCCAGGGAGCGGATAGGTTCTGCACCTGTTTCAGACATCGTTTCGATGTGTTGAATACCGTCACGGTCCCAACCGAATGCACTGTACAATTGGTCTGTAGCTACAATATTCTCATTAAGCTCAGCTTGAGTATCTGTTTTGACAGGATTCAGATATTTGCGAAGTCCGCCAATATTCAGACGTTTGCTAGCACGCTCGTACACTAAAGTTTGTACTTCATGGTAAGGAATAACTTGAACGTGTTCACCTGGTGTAAGCACAACGCCCACTTTTTCACCTGGTGCAATTGGTTTCGGATCAGCGACCATGTCACCAACCGTAATAACACCCTGCTCCGAGGAGAAGTACAAGGAAGTATCGCTCTCAACCATCCATACCGGACGAAGACCAAGCGCATCCACACTGAAAATACATTCGTTGCCATAACGAGAAACGATACCAGCAGGACCTTGTGCAAAATGGCCCCATACTTGACGGTAGTACACATATAAATCTTGAAGTTCCGGACGGAACTGTTTCATTTCATTAATAATAGGAGGGAATACCATTTCCATCGCTTCGAAAAGGGATAATCCAAAACGGTGAATGAACGTTTCAATCGTTCTGTTCATGTCTTGGGAGTCAGAACCGCCGCTTACCAGCGGTACGCCAACCATGTCTGCTTCAATACGAAGTTTCTTAACCGTGTTAATTTCACCATTGTGTCCGAGTAGGGAGAACGGTTGAACGCGGAAGAAGCTGGACAATGTGTTCGTTGAATAACGGTTATGACCAATGGTAACTTGGGAAGCGAACAAGGAATCACGTGTATCGTTAAAGTATTTAGGAAGGATGCTAGCAGCACCTAATACTTTGTAAGCAGATGTAACATTGCTTAGTGAAGCTACGTGAACGTTGTAACGATCTTCAATTGCGATGTGCAGTTCAAAAAGGTGATCGGCTACTTGGCCTTCCGTTTTGTTCGCAATCGCAGCAATTTGCCAGAAAGTAGGCTCATCGTTCATGCCGTTAGGGCCTAAAACGCTGCTATCGACTTGATTCTCTTGCTCGAGAATGATGGATACATCATGGGAAGCGAAGAGCTCGCGAATGCCATTTTGGATTTCGGTAACGGTCAGGTCAAGCTTGCGTGGAACAAAGATATGTCCAACAGAAAAACGGTTGTCGTAGGCAAGCTTGCCGTCAAGACCCGCATCTGTTAATTTCTTTTCCCAAAGAGCACGTGGAATATCCGTTAAAATCCCGCAACCATCGCCTTCACCGTTGATAAAACCCGAACGATGCTCCATTTTTACAAGGGCTTCAATCGTTTTTTGGATGTTATCACGGGAAGGGTGACCGTTCTTTTCAATAATACAAATAATACCGCAGCTGTCGTGTTCGGTTCCTAGTAGATCTTGAAAACGGCCTTCATTACGCATCAATTCATTCATTGCTCTGGTCAGTCGCCTGACCGTCACCTCCCATACATATTTAAACTCCTCTTGCACTACGCTTCTTGCATTCTGGCATTGATGAGCCCGCAACCCTAGCAATTTCAAGGAATTACCCACAAAGGGGTCAAAACCGAAATATGCAAGAATGTGAATAAAAATGCAATATTATTGAATAGCATACCAATTTCAAGGAAATAATCCCCTCGAAATGAGGCTCTAATCGACCTGTATTAAAGTAAGGCATCACACACAAAAATCGGCAAAGAAATTGTAAATCATGCCCTGAATTTCTAGGAAAATACGGTGAAAACAAGACATTTCGCGAAAAGGGTAAAAGTAATCTTAGAATAGCATGAAAAAGTTCATCCGACAATAGTTGCAGATCGAAATCACGAATGTAAGCGTTACCTTTTTTGCATACTGGTGAATAAAACCATATTTCTCATGGCTTGGGGTACTCTTAAAATACGAACGAACTACAATCCATATAGGATCATAGTTCGTTTCTGGGACATGTAGTGGTAGAAGATGGAGCTGTTTGAGCTTGTGGAAGTTGTTGCGATTGTGAGAATGATGGAGGCTTGAGCCAGGGGCTGGGCAAGGGCGAGAGCTAGGGCAAGAGCAAGAGCAAGAGCAAGAGCAAGAGCAGAGCCAGAGCCAGAGCCAGTGCAAGGGCAAAGCCAGGGCGAGAGCTAGGGCAAGAGCCAGAGCCAGAGCAAGGGCAAGGGCAAGGGCAAGGGCAGAGCCAGCCCTAGCCCCAGCCCCAGCAGACTGAGACCGAGACAAATTGCTGGGTTGGAGAGTTAGAGCAGCTATTGGTCATGGGGATAAAGTGGTTCTATTGGATAAAATCCAATGGAAGTGCTCTAAAAGGTAGGGAAAATCAGATTTCATTGGATATTTTCCAATGAAAGTGTGAATTTTAGGGTGTTTATGTCGATTTCATTGTATTTTGTCCAATGGAAGTTGGGGGGATGCATCTACTCCATAACCCGTAACAGAAAACACATCACACATAACACATAACACACAGCACATCACACACAGCACATAGCACATAATACATAATACATAACACATAACACATAACACATAACACATCACACATCACACGTCACATATATCACATGAGAAGTAATTTTAGCGCATTTTCATGGTTTTGAAAGCTTGGTCAACAGCATCGAGCGTCTGCGCGATGTCGTCATCAGTATGGGCGATGGTCATGAACCACGCCTCGTATTTGGACGGAGCGAGGTTAATGCCTTGCTCCAGCATAAGTCGGAAGAAATCTGCAAAGCGTTCGCCGTCGGTATCCTGTGCTTCGTCAAAGTTCGTGACGGGATGGTCACAGAAGTGGGTGGAGAAGGCGCCACCGATGCGATTAAGCGTCAAGGCGATGCCATGTCTTGCGGCGGATTCTGCGATGCCGCCCGCAAGCGTTGCGCCAAGCTGGTCGAGCTTGGCGTAGACACCAGCCTGCTGGAGCACCTCCAAGCAGGCGATGCCGGCCGAGATGGAGGCGGGGTTCCCCGCCATCGTGCCGGCTTGATAAGCAGGTCCGAGCGGAGCGACCTGCTCCATCACGGCCTTGCGGCCCCCGTAGGCACCGATCGGCAGCCCGCCGCCGATCACTTTGCCGAGGGCCGTAAGGTCCGGCTCCACGGCGGCGAAGCGCGCCGCCGCCTCGGAAGTGCCGCCCTCCACGAGTGGGAGGCCGGGGTAGGTCTGTGCCGCTCCATAATGGAAGCGGAAAGCCGTGATGACCTCGTCGTAAATGACGAGGGCACCATATCTATGAGCAGCTGCGCAGAGCTGCTCGAGGTAGCCGGCATGGGGCATGACCATGCCGAAGTTGCCGACGATGGGTTCCACCATCACCGCGGCAATTTCTTCACCCCAACGCGCAAGCGCGGCCTCGAGTGCCGGAATGTCGTTGAACGGCACCGTAATGACCTCTTGCGCGATGCTCGCAGGCACGCCTGCGCTGTCCGGCGTGCCTAGCGTGGACGGCCCGGAGCCGGCCGCCACAAGCACGAGGTCCGAGTGGCCGTGGTAGCACCCGGCAAACTTAATGATCTTGGTGCGCTTCGTGAAAGCGCGCGCCACGCGGATCGTCGTCATCACGGCCTCTGTGCCGGAGTTGACGAAGCGCACTTTATCGAGCGAAGGAATCGCCGACTTCAGCATCTTGGCGAACTCGATCTCGAGTTCGGTCGGGGTGCCGTACAGCGTGCCGTTCTGTGCGGCGCGGCAAATCGCCTCGGTCACGTGCGGATGCGCGTGACCGGTAATGATAGGGCCATAGGCGGCGAGGTAGTCAATGAAGCGATTCCCGTCTACATCCCAGAAGTGTGCGCCTAGCCCACGCTTCATGAAGACGGGCGCGCCGCCGCCGACGGCTTTGAATGAGCGGGAAGGGCTGTTGACCCCGCCGACGATATGTTTCAGTGCTTCTTGATATAACAGCTCGGATTGTTTACGTTCCATTAGAAAATCATTCCTTTACGTAATGTAGTCGTTGTTTAGTATCTTAATGTAGTACGTTGATTAGTATCTTATTTAAGTAGTCGTATAATCTCTTATTTATGTAGTCGTTTAGCCTCTTACAAAAAGCCCCTACTTGAAGGGCGCTAAGCCCTTTAGCCAAGTAGAGGCAAGTATCATTTTTGTTTAACTTACTTAGTCGACGTCTTCACCGCAGACTTCGGTGTAGGAGATGGTGATGGCTTCGTAGGACCAGAGTCCGCCTCAGCCTTCCCTGCAAAAAGGTCCTTCACATAAAGCTGCAGCTTCTCTTTGTTCGCCGTAATGACAGCTGCGCCGCGGACATTTTTCTCGATTAGCAGTTCGGTTGGCGGCAATTGGGAGCTGACGATTCCGTCAGCTTTCGCCTCAAAACCAAGACCACCTAGCTTCAGCATATCCGTCACACTGAGGTTCGTATCGATATAAGGATCGATGGCATTTAGAATTCTTGGCAGCTTAATTAAGGAAGAGGTTGTTTGCATTTTTTGTGCGACCGCAGTTAGGAACTTCCTCTGACGTTCTGTACGCGAGAAGTCAGACAAAGCATCGTGTCGGAAGCGTACATACTGCAAAGCCGTTTTGCCATCGAGATGCTGAAGTCCTTTTTTCAAATTAATATCATACACATGATCATCTTCCGAGTCCGAATATTTCATATCTTTCTCGACGTCAATATCAATCCCGCCAACGGCATCAATAAGTGCAATGAATCCTTTAAAGTCGGTATAAACATAGTACTGAATAGGGATGCCGAGCAAATCACTGACCGTTTTCATCGCTAAATTCGGACCGCCTGATGTAATGGCTGTGTTGATACGATCTTCGCCTTCGCCTGGGATCTTCACATAGGTATCTCGAAGGATAGAGAATAGGTGAGCCTTCTTGGTCACGGGATCAATCGAAGCTAGCATTATACTGTCTGAGCGGGGCAGCTCATTCTTCGTCATCCCACGCGAATCTCCGCCTAAAAGTAAAATATTGACTCGTTGTTTGCCTTCCCATTTAGGTGGAGTAAATTTATCCCCTTTATCTTTAATATTCTGGGAAATCATGGTACCGCTGCCTTGTGGATTGTCCGATTTATGGGAGATATTGTTGGCAAAATTATAGAAGGAATAAGAATAATAACCAGCTACTACCATAAGCAGCAAGCCGATCAGGAGCAAGGTTCGTTTTATGATTCTCAAAGGTTCTGCGCTCCTTTCGTAGGTAGAAGTAATCTGTACTTTTTTTTCTTACAGAATTCATGTATCATGAGTGTGTTGTACAATTCATCTTTATGATCCATATTATAGAGGTTATGAAACTTCGATAGCAAGTTACGGCGATTTTTGCCATTATATGTAGCCGAGTCTACACGGACAGGGGGTAAGTTCATGTTAGCGATTGATGTTCAAGATCTACGCAAGGAATTTCAAGTTCAGCAGAGCCGCGGGGGTTTAAAAGGCGCATTTCAAGATTTATTTCAGAGAGAATATAAGCAAATTACAGCTGTGAAGGACATTAGCTTTCAAATTCCAAAGGGCGAAATTTGTGGATATATAGGTGAAAATGGAGCTGGCAAGTCTACTACCATCAAAATGCTGACAGGTATTCTAGTACCTACATCAGGACATATCAAGGTCAATGGTTTCGTTCCATTTAAAGAGCGTGAGAAATTCGTAGCTGGGATAGGTGTCGTTTTCGGTCAACGCAGTCAGCTCTGGTGGGATATAGGTGTCGTAGAATCATTTCAACTATTGAAAAAGGTGTATCGTGTTTCCGAAGCCGATTACAAAAAGCGTCTCGACGAGCTCGTCGATCGTCTGCAATTATCCGATTTGCTATCACGTCCCGTTCGTAAGCTAAGTCTAGGTCAGCGGATGCGATGTGAGTTAGCCGCTTCCCTTATTCATAATCCAGCGATTCTGTTCCTCGATGAACCGACCATTGGTCTAGATATCGTAGTGAAAACTGAAATTCGCGAATTTCTCAAATCGCTTAATCAGCGTTACGAAACGACGATCTTGCTTACAACGCATGACCTGCAGGATATTGAAGCATTGTGTTCCCGTGTTATCATGCTCGATGATGGCCGTATTATTTATGATGGCGGACTCGAGGAGCTGAAGGTGAAATGGGGCAAAGGCAAAGAAGTCGTGCTGCAATTTGAGCATCCAACGACTTTAGTTCGTCTTCAAGAACTTACGCGAGGCCTAGATGTTGCTTGGCAGCTTGAAAATGAGCTGTCCGCCAAAGTGTTCATACCGCACGAACGCGCCAATGTTTCTGAGGTGCTTAGCCGCGTAGTCGGCGTTTTGCAAATCCAAGATATCAAAATCAATGAAACGAATACGGATGATATCGTCCGTGAAATCTATAAAGCCGGCTCAGCCGATGTGAAACGTCAAGAAGAAGTGCCGCAGCCAGAGGGAGTCGCATCCCATGTTTAGTGCTTATTTAGAAGTTATCCGCATGCGATTTCTCATGATGCTCGCTTACCGTGTTAATTACTACAGCGGCATTTTGATCTATGCACTCAATATTGGTTCTTATTATTTTGTATATAAAGCAATTTATGGTGAGCAAGCTGTCATTGGCGGTCTGACGCTAGGTCAGATGACGACTTATGTGGCCATTTCTTGGATGGGGCGCGCTTTTTACTTCAATAACTTAGATCGTGAGATTGCCAGCGAAATTCGTGACGGCAGTGTAGCCATCCAATTCATTCGTCCTTATAACTACGTTTTTGTGAAAATGATGCAAGGATTGGGAGAAGGCGTATTCCGTTTACTTCTGTTCACAACTCCGGGTATGATCTTCATATGGCTTCTCTTACCGATTGAGTTCCCAACCGATCCAAGCCTGTGGGTTATCTACTTCGTGATGCTGTTTTTCAGCTTTCTGATTAACACGCAGCTTAATATTATTACGGGATTATTCGCTTTTTTCTTGGGAAATAACGAAGGTCTTATGCGCATGAAGCGCGTTGCCGTCGACTTGTTCTCCGGTTTAATTATTCCGATCTCCTTTTTCCCAGGATGGTCCAAATCGTTCTTAGAGTGGCTGCCTTTTCAAGCCATTACTTACTTGCCGAGCGCTGTTTTCACAGGCAAAATCTCAGGAACTGCGATATTCCAAAGCCTTGGCGTCCAAGTGCTATGGTTCCTGCTTTTAATTATTCCGATCTATGTCCTGTGGGTTAAATCCAAAACGCGTCTTTTCGTACAGGGGGGTTAGCATATGAAGTTCTATATCTCCCTAGTTGTTGAATATTTGAAAAATTACATGAAAACGCGTCTCACCTACCGATCCGATTTCTGGATTGAGGTTTTTTCCGACTTGATGTTCAATGGTTTAAATCTATTCTTCATTCTCGTCGTATTTTTGCAAACACAATCGCTTGGTGGCTGGAATCAAGAACAAATTTTGTTCATTTACGGTTATTTTATGATTCCATACGGCATATTCATCACTTTTTTTAACTTATGGGGCTTCAGTGAACGTTATATTGTCAAAGGGGAGATGGACCGCATACTGACGCGTCCCGCCTACAATCTATGGCAATTGATGCTCGAAAACATGAGTCCATCTTCCCTATTTAGCGCATTAGCAGGTCTGATTGTCATGATCTACTCGTGGGTTCAGCTCGATATTCCGTTTCATTGGCATGATCCGCTCGTCTTTATCGTACTGGTCATTGGATCGATTCTCATTTATGCAGGAGTATACATCTCACTGACGTCGTTGGCCTTTTTCTCCGATGCGCCGACAGGTATTCTGCCGTTGATTTGGAACATCCAAAACTATGGACGATATCCGGCTACGATTTACAATAAGCTGCTCCGAACAATCTTGACGTGGATTCTGCCTTTTGCGTTCGTCGGCTTCTATCCGGCCGCTTATTTCATTGATCCAGAGAATTGGAAGTGGTTTGCCTTGCTGACACCGGTTGTTGGTATTGTTTTCAGCATTTTGGGTATTTCGGTTTGGAATATTGGCGTGAAACGGTACCGCGGCGCGGGATCTTAATAGTGAAAAGCCCAGTTCTTGCTAAAAAGCAGGAACTGGGCTTTTTTTGTATGACTATTTGTTTCGCTTAGGTGCTTTCTTCGCCTTGGAACAGGTCAAGCAGTACTGCCTGCCATAGGCTTTGGCATATGTGACGATTTTACGGATGATCGCTTTATCTTCCAGCTTGGTAAAAGGACAAGGGTCAGGTCGAGTGTTCACTTCCAAGATCCAGGGATTCAGTTTGCGGTCGACTGCGATATCGAGTCCGAGTTCATTCATGGCAGGATAGGAGCGGCCGAATTGCGCAGCTGTTAGCTTTGCTATTTGCTCCATCTTTTGCAAAAGCAAGGTCGTAGCTTCGCTTCCGTGCTTGGGTTCAATGAGATCAGCGGCATTGTAAATGGTACCGCCTTGGCTGCCATTGGTAACGGCTTTGCGTGGATGAGCGACACGCCCAGCTGTTCCGGTACATTCCCACCCACCGGATGGTTTTTTTTGAATCATGACGCGAAAATCGAAAGGGTTTCCTTCGTGCTCCAAGACGTGAATGCCTTTCTGAATGAGATAACGTTTGCTGCCGCAGCGACTCTGTATGGATTGGAACAGTTTCTCAAAGGTTGGAAAGGTGAATATTCGTACCCCGCTTTGATATCGGTAAATCCCACCCTTTTTTTCAACTCGCATCACGCCTATACCTAGAGAGCCAGCATCGGGTTTGACATATATCATTCCGTATCTCGCGAGCATAGCTGATAACCTTTTTTGAGTAAAGGGGTGAGTGGGGGGTACATGTTTTTGCAGTTCCTTATTTCTAAGTACAATTTGAGTTTTTATCAGCTTGCTTGCAATGATTTTGCGGGTTTTGTTCATGGATACGATATCCTCTTCTCTATAGAGAAAATAGAATTTCTTTAACATATGAATTGGATGGCATATAGGTGTAAATACCAGACCAGATTTTGTGACAACTAAATCAGGGATAAAGAACTAAGGGCGGGCAAAACGCATAAGATATGTAGTTAGTAGTAGCATGAATTATCGGTTGTTTATGAGGGAAAAGCGGAGAGGAGGAACCATCCTTCCATGCACATTATGGAAACGATACATGGGATGAAACGGCAATTTTCTTGGTATCCACAAGGGATTGACTTAGAGCGGTCGGATGAGGAAAGTGGAGCGTTGACTGCGTTGCCTCTTATGTCTGCAGCTACTTTAGAGACGTTTTACTATACGGAAAATAACCCTTTTCTGCTGCGTGCTGATTTGAATCGGTATCAGACATCGGGTACGAGTTCCAAACGGCGAAAAACGATTTTTTACTCACAATCGGATGAAGAGGCTTACCTGCGCATTAAGCTGGATGTTTTCCGAACGATTCTTGATGGACATAAGTATCGGACCGCGATGGCGGATATGGGTACTGGACACGCGGAGGCGACGGCTGTAGAGGTGTTCCGCGAACTGGGCATGGAGGTGGAATCTTTATCCTTCCAGCTTCCTATCGAGCAGCATATTGAAAGACTGGCGAGCTTTAGGCCAGAAGTGCTGTATACAATGCCGTCCATTTTAGATCGCATTCTGTTGGCCTCTGTTGACCCTGCTGCGTATGGGATTCGGCATGTAATTTTGGTCGGGGAAATTGCTGCGCCAGGTTGGGTCAAGCGGGTAGCTGAAAGTCTCAGCATCGCTGAGGAACAAATAACAGATACGTATGGCTCTATTGAGATCGGAACTATTGCTTACTTTTCCCATGAGCAGGGGAGGTATCTGTTGGCGGAAGGACTACTGGCCGAGGGGGTCAGTGCGGAGTCGCTCGGAGAAGGTTTGGAGCCTCTGGCGGATGAGCAAGAGCAGGTGCTTATACTGACGTCAACGGTGAGAGACTCGTTTCCTGCATTGCGTTACGTTACTTACGATGTTGTTCGTGATTTGCGTCCTATTATGGTGGAAGGTGTTCTTAGACAAAGCTTTCAAAGTATAGTGAAGCGAATAGGGCCTGATCTGAAGCACGGAGAGAAGATAAGTATCTACGATATTGAAGATGTCGTTTATCGTCATTTAGGAAATGCCAGTGTTCGTGTGAATGTGGCGGGAAATTCATTACGTGTATATGTGTACAGTACGAATTTTGCAACAACAGAAGTTCTGGAAAGTATTCGCTTTGATGTGGAAAATCGCATTCCAGAGATCGGCATGATGATTCGAGCCCGGATATTAGCAGGAATTCAGGTTATCGGAGGTACCTTTGAAGATTCGCTAAGCCGCGCCTCCGTGAAGAATAAAAAAATCTTTTATACGTGAAGGAGGGAATGCGTATGCAGCTTGAAGGGGGTATTGTTGAAGCGATCGGAGGCACGCCGCTCATTAGACTTGGGCGGTTGTTCAAAGATCAACCATTCGAAGTTTACGGGAAGATGGAGTGGATGAATCCAGGGGGCAGCGCGAAGGATAGACCAGCACTCTATATGCTTCGAGAAGCGATACGACGTGGTGAAGTTACCAGCGACAGCGTCATTGTGGAATCGAGTTCAGGTAATTTGGCTATTAGTCTTGCGCAGCTATGCTGTTATCTGGGACTGCGATTCATCTGTGTGGTGGATCCCCGCACAACCGAGCAGCATAAGCAGATTATCCGCAGCTTCCATGGAGAAATCGATCTTGTCACGGAACCGGACGCGGAGACTGGTGAATTCTTGCCCGCACGGATTCGGAGAGTAGGTGAGTTGGTTGGACAAATACCGAATGCTTATTGGACCAATCAGTATGGGAGCCCAGATAATGCCAAGGCACATATGGAGACGACCATGTCGGAAATCGGAGAGAAATTGGGACCGATCGACTATTTATTTTGCGGCGTAAGCTCGTGCGGAACGATTCGGGGGTGTATGGAATACATCCGAAGTCGTGGGTGGTCCACACAGATTGTAGCTGTAGATGCGGAAGGCAGTGTCATTTTTGGCGGGGAAAAAGGTTCGAGAAGGTTCCCAGGGCTCGGTGCCGGAATGGTACCAGGTCTATACAAACATGATGTAGCGGACCTTGTCATCTACGTTTCAGACTTGGACTGCGTGGAAGGCTGCCGTGCTTTGGTGCGGAGTGAAGCGATTTTGGCCGGTGCCTCTTCTGGAGGCGTTATTTCCGCGATCCGCAAAATGAGCGGAATCATCCCTGAAGGAGCGGTTTGTGCAGCCATTTTGCCAGATCGAGGCGAGCGTTATTTGAACACCGTGTACAACGACGAATGGGTGCTGCAAGAGATAGGTTCTAATCCGAGTACCTGGCATGGGAGACTGGAGTATGATTTATTTACACGATGACCATATCCGAGAAATCGGAATCGATTGGACGAAGATAACTGACATCATCAAAGATGTCGTTGCCATTAAAGACAAGGGTGACAGTGTACACCCCTTAAAGCCGTACTTACGATTCCGTGAGCAGGCAAACCGGATTATAGCGATGCCTGCGTTTGTAGGCGGAACTATTGAGATGTCGGGAATTAAGTGGATTGCAAGCTTTCCGAATAATAGCCGTCTCGGCCTTCCTAGAGCGCATAATACCATTATTCTAAATAGGCCTACTACCGGTGAGCCTCTGGCATTTATCCACAGCGGCTTGCTGAATGGCTTGAGGACAGCTGCGGTGAGCGGTGTCATGCTTAGCCATTACATCGCTGCCAGGCAGCCTGCTGATTTGCGCATCAGTGTGATAGGGTGGGGACCCATCGGTCGGTTGCACCTCGATATGTGTATCGCGTTATTCGGAGAAAAAATTAAACGGGTGACTGTGTACGATCTGAAGGGTGTAGATCCAAGTACGATTCCGGCTGCCGTTCAAAGGATTACTGACATCACAAGCGATTGGCGGTCCGGTTATCGAAACTCTAACGTAATTGCCACATGTACCGTATCTGCACAAAGGTATATCGACGAGGCTCCGCCAAAAAGGGCGCTGCTGCTCAATATATCGCTAAGGGATTATAAGCCGCAAAGTGTGGCCAAGGTGAAGGGTATCATCGTGGATGATTGGCAAGAGGTGTGTCGTGAAAATACGGATATCGAGCAGCTGCATCTGTTGTATGATTTACAGGAATCAGGTGTTCTAACGTTAGCTGATATTGTGCTGCGTAATGGATTAGCAGCTATTGCCGCGGAAGAGTCTGTTTACTTCAATCCGATGGGTTTAGGCGTCTTCGATATTGCTTTAGCCGGGTACTATTGGAAGGAAGCGTTGCGGATGGACAAAGGCATAAGGTTAGAGAGTAGTCGATCTGTTTGATGTGAAAAGTAGCAGCACTGGCCTTGGTGGCGCAGTGCTTTTTTTGACATTTGATAAGGGGGAAAATAGGGAATGGGAAACAGGGAATTTGGAAGGTGAGTTGTACAGCGTGGAGACATTTCCTTGATTTCTTCTGGGCGAGCCCAGAATGCTGTATGTTGGTGATCGTAGATTCATTCTCACAACTGGCAGGCATAACACCATAATTCGATTTTTGAGTCGTTCGGCAGCTAATGTTGCATTTTCTACAACAATTCACAAGCCCAAAGGCTGTTTTGCAGCTTGAAGTTGCAGTTTGTACAACATTTCGAGACCATTTCGTACGAAATGGCCTGATTAGGGCTAAATTGTTGTACAAGGTGCAACATCGAGGGGAAAGAGGCGGGATATAGGCTGGAATTGTTGCACTTTTTACAACATCATTTCGACCGAGAAGATGGTTTCATTCATCCGGCACCTCATGTGAGCCTATTAGACGATGAGTTCCGATTTAGACACCTCTATGTAGAACTATATTCGATTGGATAAATCGGAGGTCTAGGTTATCCACATAATTACCCACAATTCCACAGGGGGAAAAGTCCCATTGTGTATAACTTTCATATAAAGTGTCAACATATCCACAGATAAAGATATCCACAAAAAATGTTTTGTTTTGAAGCCGTATCTGTCACAAAACACCTCCCTATTTCGCCTTATACATGAAAAGCGAAAACGGAGGGTGATGAACATGAGAAAATACGATACAGCGATTATTGGCGGAGGCTTAGCTGGATTAATTGCGGCCATCGAATTAGCTAAGGGTGGAAATAAAGTGGTTATTTTGGAGAAGTCGGGGCGCTTGGGCGGCAGGGCCATTACGAATAAGAAAAATGGTGTTTTCTTTAACTTAGGAGGGCATGCGTTATACCGCGCTGGGAAAGCGTACTCGATTTTACAAGAGCTTGGAGTTTCCATAGATGGGGGGGCGCCTTCATCCAAAGTGAACGCCATCTGGAACAATCAAATTCTGCCAATGCCAGCGAGTCCGATCAGTATGTTATCATCTAAACTTCTATCATGGTCTGGCAAAATGACTCTCTTGCGACTGGTGATGAAGTTAAACAAAATCGACTCAACTACATTAAGAAATTCAACACTGAGGGATTGGGCTGAAGGTGAGATTCCTGATCCGATGGTGCGTCATATTTTCTACGCGTTGTGCAGAACTGCCACATACACGTACGATCCCGACTATCAACTGGCGGGTCCCGTACTGGCACAAGTACAGCGTTCACTTAAGGGAGTCCTATACCTCCATGGTGGCTGGCAAACGATTGTGGATCAGCTTCACGACAAAGCGGTTCAAGCGGGAGTGCATATCGTCAGCGGCAAAGATGTGAAAGAGATCGTGCATCAGGATGGCAAGGTTCAAAAGCTTAAACTTACTGATGAAGAATATATAGAAATCTCAAACGTGATCAGCACCTCGTCCGCTTCTGAGACCTACAAGCTCGTTCGTGATGCGGATCACACGGTATTGAAACGGTGGAAGGATGAGGCGCGTCCATCGAAAGCGGCATGTCTCGATTTAGGATTGAAGAAGCTGCCCGTCGGCGGACGAGATATTGCGATCGCTCTGGATCAACCCATCTTTTTCTCCCAACATACCTTCCGTGCCAAATTAAGTGATGACGGTACATTGGTTGTGCATTTGGTGAAGTATAACGGACCTGGGGAAAGCGATCCTAAGGCAGATGAGCAGATGCTAACCGCTACCATGAATACACTTCATCCAGGCTGGGAACAAGAAGTTGTCGCAAGGCAGTTCCTACCCAATATGACGGTTGTCCATGACTATATGCATATAGGTAAATCAGATAGGTTTACAGGTCCGGCTGTTGAGGGTATACGTGGCCTTTATGTAGCCGGGGACTGGGTCAGTCATGGTGAAATGCTGGCTGACGCGTCGGCTGCAAGCGCCAAACGAGCGGCAGAGGCTATTTTAAAAGATAGCCACATAGCGTAAAATTGCCATATCATCTAAATAGAGTAAGGAGCTGTGCGAGATGGAGTTAGCCGGATCTTCCGAGCAGGTGTATACATCGTATAAACCGCTTTTGTTCTCACTTGCCTATCGAATGCTGGGGAGTGTCATGGATGCTGAGGATGTCGTGCAGGAGGCATTTCTTTATGTGAATGAGACGAATCCGGCGCATGTCCACAATCCTAAAGCGTATTTATGCAAAATCGTTACCAATCGGTGTATCGATAAGCTTCGCTCCGCCAGCAAAAAGCGCGAGGTCTACGTAGGTCCGTGGCTGCCGGAACCACTTATCATGAGTGCTGACAACCAGACAGAACCTGATCGCTATTATTCGCAAAAAGAGTCCCTTTCGACCGCGTACCTATTGCTGCTGCAGCAGCTGTCTTGGGTAGAGAGAGCGGTATTCTTATTGAGAGAGGTACTCCAATACGAGTATGACGAAATTGCCGAGATTGTTGGGAAAAGCAGCACCAATTGCCGGCAAATTTTTCGCAGAGCCAAAAGTGCCATCAGCAGCTTTCCAGATCGTGGCGATGATCCAAAGGTGCTGCAGAAGCAGCCTGTAATGGAACAAACTTCAGCTGTCGTGGAACAATTCGTGCAGGCTTTAGTATCTGGCAACATCGGTCAGTTGTTGAGCATCGTCAAAACGGATGCCGTCCTTTACTCTGACGGAGGAGGTAAGGTTAAAGCGGCTGTTAAGCCTATTATGGGGGCGGAACGTATCGCCATGTTTATGTCAGGCCTGCTTTCCAAAGTGCCGCCTGGCTTCAGTTATTCTTTAGCGACCGTGAATGGACAAATGGGCATTGTGGCTTACGATGATGGTCTACCATACAATGTAATTTCCTTTCATGTTGTTGATGGCCAGATAGCTGCTATCTATCTCGTAATTAATCCTGACAAATTGAGGCATATATAAATTAGCGCCTGCTCAACCTTCTTACGCATGATCTCTCAGGGATTATGCGGAGGAAGGTTTTTTTGTGCACTCCTCAAATGGCTTTAAATCAGTTGGCTTCTGAAATTCACTGCAACTACTGCCAGTTCTCGCCAAGCGCCAAGCCTTTCTCTCAGTGATCTTGAGTAAAAAGGATTTTTATGCAACAATTGGAAATTAATTGCGTCTAAGTAGTAAAGAATCTAAAAGATGTGAGGTGCAGTTGATAGATGAAGTCCATACTCTTATTGCTATTATTTGCATGTGGTTTGTCTAGTATCGGGAACCAAGGTGACGTCGCCGTTCCCCCAACTGAGGTGGAAAGTGTCTATGAGCTCCCATCCCCGAATCCTGCAGCTCCGCTGCCTGAAAACTTGCAGGATCGAATATTTCATCTTGAAAATGTGTATAAACAATTATCTGTTAAGCCAATGAGCCTTTCTAAGTCTGAGGGTGAATACCCCAATGGTGGATTTCATCTCCAGCTTCTGAAGCTAGGTAATCATCGTGAGGAATTGAACCTACAGGAGAAAAGTCAGATTAAAGAAGCCATCTATAAGGCCATAGGGTCACGTTTCTCACTGTATATTACAACTTTGGTTATACCGAAAGAGGAGGAGTTGGTTGGGGTTATCTCCGAACTGGATAGGGAGGAGCAAAAGATTCTCCTTGTTAATCCTGAGGCCTGTTTAGATAAGGAATGCAAGGAAATAGAGAAGTTTTGGGTGAGTCTCGAAGAAGATACCGTTATCGTCACGAATAACAGTGACGGTTCCAATAAGTTTGAGGATCTAAAACTAGGAGATTTGCTCCATGTATGGACTACACAAGCCGTATTGCAAAGCTCTCCTCCGCAATTCACAGCGCTTGATATTGAGGTGGTGGAGCCTGAAGATGAGACGCCAGTTGCACTTTCAGTTTTAATGAAGACAGAATTTAATGGCATTAAACAAATCGATGTCAGATTCGGCGACGGTAAAAAGCTGGCCATTACAGATACAAAGACTCTTGAGGAGATATCATCAAAATTGAAAAGAATTGAGCTTGTCCGAGCTAATGATAAAAGAACCTTTTATGGGTTTCTGTACGGGATGGAATTAACCATTGGGGATACCAAGTTTCAGTATGGCACTAGTCTAACGTTTGATAACATTAAATATAAGCATAATTCAGTTACAAACGAACTAAACGACTATATCGTAGCGCTTGGAAGAGCCAGCATTCCGAATCTCTTAGGTGGCATACGATGATAAAAAAAGCTGCTCACGAAGTCTTCACGATTCGTAGCAGCTTTTAATTGTTAATCAAAGAGCTTTTCGGATCACCTTTTTATAGTGCAGAACGGAGAGTATACCGAAAATCGAGTATAAGACGGTATACAGCACCATCACAATGATCATTGGCGTCCATAGCTCTGCACCGAAAAGAAACCATCCCGACTGGACGGCAAAATAGCTGTGGACCAGTCCGACGACCAAGGGGATTCCAAAATTAAAGATTTGTTTGATCTGAATGCCTTTTAACAAATCGTCTTGCGTAAAACCAAGCTTCCTTAGAATCGTATACGAAGGCTTTTCATCTTCGCTTTCATCCATTTGTTTGAAATAAAGGATGCAGCCGGATGTAATCAGAAAGGTTAGTCCTAAGAAGCCAACGATGAACATGATGAGTCCCATCCTATTTTTCTGGTCATTCGCCATATTTTGGCGGGAATCATAAGCACGATTTTGATCAAAACCCAGCTCGTGAAAAAGCTGATTTGCTTCGAGAAGCTGTGCCTCATTCTCAATATCAATTCCCAGATAAATGGAGGACTCTTTTTGAATCGTGGGATTCATATCTTGCTTTAGACGCTTGAATACCGAATCGTCAACGATAGCGACTGGCTGACCGCCATTCGAAAAGTACCATGAAACTATGTATTGCTTCTCAGAGCCTAAATAAGTTTGTGGAATAACGACTTGTTGTCCGCTAAATTGGATCTGGCCGGAATCTTTAAGTTTCATAAATTTTTCCAATAGATCATTGGTACCGGTAAAAATCGTTTGTTCTGAAGTCAGATCGATGAATGGCGCGTCCTTGTCACTGACAACAGGAATCGTCATGTTATTCGGATCAAGGAGAAGACCCTTCATATTGGAATCCAAGATATCCTTTAGATTGGCCTTGACCTGAACGACCTCAATCGAAGTATCCTTGTGCTTGATTTGATTGGCATCTAGCGCTGCTTTAAATTTATTAGCATCTTGTACATTCGTAATGGCAAAGTGGGCTGGCACGCCATTTTTGGCCGTTTTTTCCGCAGAGTAATAGGAAATGTAGCTTAAAGATAACAAACCGATGGAAAGCGCGGATACGGTTGTAATGACAGTCAATAACAAGGCATTCGATTTCATGCGAAACATGATGGATGAAAGCGATAAAACCTCGCGAACATTTAAATAGCCATTTTTCTTGCTTCGAATGACGTTAAGGATTAACCGTACAGACCCTTTGTAGAATAGATAGGTTCCGATGATGACGGATGCCAGAATAAAGATCATGGCCGAAAAGAGTGCAAACATCGTCATGAAATCTCCGCTAAACAGCTTCGAAGAAACGTAGTAGCCTAACAAAATAAGGATCAATCCCACAATCCCCATGAGGGCTTCCGAAGTAGACAATCTTTTCACCTTCACTTCAGTCGAGGTAGAGACGCGAAACAACGATAAAATGCTCTGTCTTTTAATGAACATATAATTGATAAGCATGATTAACAAGTATACACCGCTAAATATAACGAGGGTCTGGACCAGTGCTTGTAACGAAAATTGCAGCGTAGCGGCAGCTTTAACACCTGTAATTTGAAATAAAATCATTAGGATGAGCTTAGACACGGAAAATCCGATAAACGACCCGACGATTAATGAACCGAAATAGAGGATGAAGTTCTCGGTGCTAAGGATGCGGAAAATTGCGCTTTTCGTCATTCCGATTAATTGCAATAAACCGATTTCTTTACTCCGCCTTTTCACAAAGATGTTGTTGGCATACAGATTAAAGATGGCGACAATCGCAACAAGTAAAATGGAAGCAGCGCGAATGGACGCGGCGCCTTTAATTGTGCCCTTGGTTTGGTCTAAGGCAGGGTCATACTGCAGAGTGACAAATGCGAAATAAAGCGCGACGCTGAACATTAAGGCAAACACGTAAAGGTAGTAATGCTTGATGTTGGACTTCAGGTTTTGAACAATCAGCTGGTTAATGCTCATTGTGCACCCCGCCCAGAACTCCCTGTGTCTTCATGATGTCTTGAAAGAAGGCCTGCCTGGATTCTTGACCTTTATATAATTGGGTATAGATTTGTCCGTCCTTAATAAAGATGACTCTGCTGCTGTAGCTGGCGGCGACTGAATCATGTGTAACCATTACGATGGTTGCTTTCCGTCGTTGATTCAGTTCATTAAGCTTATTAAGTAAATCGGATGCGGATTTAGAATCGAGCGCACCGGTGGGTTCGTCGGCGAAAATAATACTTGGTTCATGAACAAATGCTCTTGCGGCAGAGGTCCGCTGTTTCTGTCCGCCTGAGATTTCGTTAGGATACTTATCCTTAATTTCAAAAATACCGAGCTCTGTTGCTACCGCTTGAAACTTGTGATCGGCTTCTTGCTTCGAGGCTTTGGTAATGGACAGCGGCAGAAGGATATTCTCCTTAACGGTCAAAGTATCCAGCAGGTTATAGTCCTGAAAGATAAACCCCAGATGATGTTTACGGAATTCTGCCAACTGCTTCTCTTTCATGGCCGTAATTTCTTGGCCTTCGATTTTAATGGAGCCTTGACTTAGCCTGTCAATCGAAGAAAGTACGTTGAGCAGGGTTGTTTTCCCTGAGCCCGAAGCCCCCATGATGCTCACGAAATCTCCTTTTTCAATGCTGATATCCAGGCCTTTGAGCACCTCTTGCTTATTAAGCTTATTGCCATAGCTTTTATGGATTTTGCTTGCTTCCAAAATATTCATTTCATTCACTCCTCTTCTACGATAGCTTTATTATAAAAAGCTTCGCATCCTTTTTCCTTCGATTGAACGAACAAAGAAGAAAGGCATGTGACAATGTTGTCACATGCCCGTAATCCGGACGGTTTCATTTGGTTGTGGAAAGGTGAGCGTAAAGGTTGTTCCCCCGCCTGCTTCTGAATGTACAGCAATATGGATGAGCAAGGCCTGCGCCGCTTTTTGGGCCAAATATAAGCCCATACCTGTTGCGGCGCTGTCCTGATGCCAAGTCGTAGAAGTAAAGCCTTTATCAAAGATACGAGGCAGATCTTTTGGGTTGATGCCACGGCCATGGTCTTTGACCTCGAGCACCGTACGCTCATGCTTCTGGTAGCTCTTTACTATGATATCCGACGAGTCGCTGTCGCTGTATTTCACGGCGTTGGTTAAGAGCTGTCGTAGGATAAAGGCTAACCATTTTGCATCGCTGAGCACTTTCGTGACTTCGAATTGTACGTCAAAGCCAATTCCTTTTTGTATGCACCAGGACTTCAATGTCTTGATCTCCATATAAATAAGAGCTTCAAGATCTACGTACTCGATATACAGGTCGTTCTCCATAGACGGCAAACGTTTTTGATGGAGCTGCTGGTCAAGCAGCAGATGAATCCGCAGCCATTCATAGGTCAGAGCAGCTTTCATGGTTTCATCATCCAAGCGGTCAATCATTAAACGCATGGCTGTGAGAGGTGTCTTCACTTCATGAATCCAGGACAGCAGCTCGTCTTTTTCTTGTTCTAACGCCACCTGGTGCCGTGAGGCGATTTGACTCAGCCGCTCGGTCAGGCTCGTCATACTGGTTTCGACAATTTGCTCAAACGGGCTTTCAGCATCGGCGATACTTGAGAGATCGAGATTGATTTCTCGTTCTTCCAATTGCTTGAAGAATTTCGTTTCTCTGTTGTAACGGATCGTCAGAAAGATGGCAAACAAGGTCGTAAATAAAAAAACAATATAGAGAATAGGGGAGAAGGGAATCTCATAATCGAGATAAGCGATAAAAAGGAGTAGTCCTTGCCCAAACAGAAATAGCAGGATCCAGCTTTTCCTTTCTATAACATACTTCTTAATCATGAAAAGGGGACTCCTCTGCTGCAATGTAACCCTGACCGACCTTCGTTTCGATAAAGCGTCCTAAGCCAATCTCGTCCAGCCGTTTCCGCAGCCGATTGACATTCACGGTCAAAGTATTGTCGCTTACAAAACGCTGGTCATCCCATAAGCTGTTAATCATTTCTTCCCGACTCACGATCGTGTTCTTATGTTCAATTAACAGCTTGAGAATATAGATTTCATTCTTCGTCAACTCAATCGAGCCTGCTTGATTAGTAACCGCATTTTTCTCGTAATCAACAGTTGCACCGCACCATGTTTTGAGTTTAATGGATTCCGTGTTGTAGTTATAGACACGCCTGAGAATGGCTTGGATCTTCGCAATGAGCACATCAAAATGAAAGGGTTTCTGAATAAAATCATCCGCTCCGAGCTGCATAGACATGACCATGTCAGTGGGGTGATCACGAGAGGACAGAAATACAATCGGAATGTTGGAATGGGTCCGAATCATCCGGCACCAATGAAACCCGTCAAATTTGGGCAGTTGAATATCAATGATAACTAAATCAGGTTTTAGGGCAATAAACTCTTCAACCACTCGGCTAAAATCCGTTATGCCATGTACATCATATGACCATTTGGCCAACCTGTCTTTGATCTCCGTGAACAGGGTTGCGTCATCTTCAATGAGCAAGATCTTAAACACTAGGAATCACTCCACTTGAGTCGAATTTCTAAACCCCATTGTAATGGAAAATAGCAGCTTGTGCTACGTAGATAAAAAAAGCTGCTCACGAAGTCATTGACGACTCGTGGCAGCGTTTTTGCTATTATTACGAATCAGAAGTTTCGTCGTCTGCATAAATGGAATGAATGTTTCCTTCAGGATCAGCGAAGAAGGCCGTTGTCTGTCCCCATGGCATAATAGTTGGTTCCTTAATTGCAATAGCACCTTTGGTAAGGATGTCTCTATACGTTTTTTGGACTAATTCCGGGGAATCACAGGGGAAACAGAGCTCGAATGATTGACCTTTACTTTCTTCTATAAAGGAGCTATATCCATCGGTGTTAACAGCCATTAGTCTTTTTGAGCAAATAGAAAAACGGACCCCTATATTCTCGAATTCAACATATTCTTCAGAATCAACAATTATTTTAAAACCTAGTGCATCACGATAAAACTGAGCTAAAAGAGGTACGTCATTCGATAGAATAGTAATTACAGCTATGTTTGCTTTCATTAAGAACACTTCCTCTCCTTTTTAAACTACCATATTTTTCTTTGTAAAAGCTAGTTTGGATAAGATCGGTTTGATGTTCTCCCACTAAATGACGCATAATGGTACAAACAATAGCTGGATAATTAGAGGAGAGAACATAGATGAGCAAAAAGAAAGAGATTGAGACAGAGTCAGCCAAGCGACTGGCGCCCTCATTTACACTACCTGCATCCAACGGGAAAAACATATCCTTACAGGATTATAAAGGGAAGAAGCTTGTCATTTACTTTTACCCACAAGACAATACGCCAACCTGTACACAACAATCGTGTGATTTTCGAGATTATAATGGCAAGTTTGCGCAGCTCGGCGTAGAAGTGATCGGAATTAGCCCTGATGAGCTGATAGCCCACGATAAGTTCATTGCGAAGTATGAGCTGCCGTTCCTACTGCTCTCTGACCCTGACCATCAGGTGGCCGAGAAGTTCGGTGTTTGGGCACTAAAGAAACTGTATGGCCGTGAGTATATGGGGATTATCCGTTCTACTTTCCTGATTGATGAAGAGGGATATATTGTCAGGGAATGGAGTAAAGTGAGGATTAAGAATCACGTTCAGTCGGTTTTGGACGCTGTAATGGCATTGAATGCAAGTCGCTAATACGCAATAAAGAACGTTGGAACTTTTTTACAAATTACTCGTCTAATCAATTGCAAGGGAGAAAATTTGTGAAGAGGGGAAAGCGATGAAAAAGAAGCTGATTGTTTCAATGTTGTCTATTTTCATGGCTTACGGAAATACAGCGTACGGGGCTGTGGAGGAAACCCATTGGGTGATGAAGGAGCTCAAGGATTACAAGCAGTACATCGTGCCTTATAGGGACAATGCTTCGACACAAGGTACGATCACGCAGAAAGAGTGGGATTCATTCCAGCGAAATGTGCTAGACTGGGGCAATCTGGATAAACCCATACTGCTCGATGATTGGGCGACGGCTCTTAAAATGGCGGCGGATTTGCCGAAAAAAAACCGTGATGCCTGGATCAGCATGTATGTTCACGGGCTGGGGAAAGGGACGGAGATTACCCGTGAAAATGCTGTTGGAGGGATGGTAAAGCTGTTGATCGGTTCTTACCTCAAGGGGAGCTGGTCAGCGGAAGAAGTAAAGCCGGCGAAAGCGCTGCTGGACCACCAGGATATCAGCGATAAGCAGCGAGGTCTGGTTGAGATTGCGTATGTCCAGGGAATTTTGGATGATTCGGTGAAAGAAAAGTTTAGGCCGAACGATAAGTTGACGAATGCCGAAGCCATTTCTATGATGTTTCGGGTAATGGGGGAGTTGGCGTATGACAAGCCGGATCTGCCGGCAAACCATTGGCTCAGCGAAGAGCTGGAGTCTGCCTACCAAAGCAGCAAGCTTCCAAAACCGATGCTTAAGGTGCTGCGTCGTGCTTTTCAAGATCCGATGAACGCCGAACGCAATATTCCTGTTGCTTTGTGGCACGAAATGCTTGTTTCAGGGCTGCCGGTTCCTGCTTATATGAAGGAGAAAGCGTTTATGTATACGCTTGCCTATGATAAGGATGGAGGAATACTACGAGACAGAGCGGTAGTCGGAGTAACTAAACTTGGAAAAAATCCAAGAAGCGCAACTGCGGAGGAAAAAATGAAAGCTGAAAACGCGTTTGCTGATTATCGCGCTGCTTTTGACTCCGATAAAATCGCTGTTGCTTACGGAGATGGCCTTTTGGAGGGACGGAACGGTCAAAGCTTCGGCGTCAACGGTTACCTAACCTATGCTGAGGCGGTTGCTCTTGCTATCCGTGCAAGCTTAAGGGAGGCTTTGAACGATACCCCTTTGCTAATTGATGAGAAGACCGCATTGCAGATAGCCAAAGAAACGGACCCCGATTCTGAAGCCGAATGGAAAGTAACCTTCAAGAAGGGGCTGGTGCTCCATTACAACACGAACAGGTCAATCTATGACGGATGGGTCGTAGAAGCGGTCTATCCAGCAGGAAACAAAATGGTTGTGTATATTGATGCCAGAACGGGTAAAATCATGGTCCTTGGGGAGATTGAAGCTTCTATAGGGGAAACAGAGGAGTCGAGCTGACAGACGAACTGCCATCTTACGACGAACATCGTAGGGTGGTTTTCTTTTTTTTATGATTGACAGCGATTGATTTATTAGTGAGGATACGTATAAAGGCAAAACTTGCTATACAAGCTGCACAAAAAACAAAACCGACTACCTCGAAAGGACTTTTCTCACATGTGGATGATGCTCAAAGATCGAAGAATGATGTTTCTCATGATAGCCAACATCTTATCCTCGATCGGCTCAGGAATAACAATGATCGGCGTGCCATGGCTGTTAGTGAATCGAGCCGGGGGAAGTGAGATATTTGGTTACGCAACGCTAGCATCAACCATTATACTTTTCTTCCTATCGCCTCATATCGGCGTGTATATTGACCGTATTTCCCGAAAGAAAATGCTGCTGGGCAGTGAAGTTGTCGGCGGATCAGTCACGCTGCTATTCGCATTCTGGGGATTAAGTGCAGGCCACTTCGAAACGTGGCAGTTGATTGTTATTTATTTTAGCGGTTCTCTGTACTACAACGTTCACTTTCCAACCCAGTTCGCATTTACGCAAGAGATCTTCTCGAAGGAGCAGTACAAAACGTTAAATTCCATCCTCGAAGTCCAAAATCAATCCACATCGATGATCGCGGGCGGCTTGGCCAGTCTACTGATCGATCATATCGATTTTGCGTGGATTCTATTAGCGGACGCGATGACTTACTTTTTGGGCTTTGGTCTATTTTTGCTTATTCCATATATCAAGAACAGGTCTGTCACGGCAAACGGCGCCGTCTCCATGTGGTCGAATATCAGAGAAGGCTTCGCTTATTTGAAAACGAGACCGCTATTAGTTATGTTTTTCCTTTGTGCGCTGATGCCGTTTCTTTGTGTTATGGTCGGTAATTATCTTTACCCCGTGTATATCACAAGTGTCCTACATGGTGGGGCTAATGTTCTCGGGGCAGCAGATATGATTTTCGCCATCGGAGCTGTCGTGGCCGGTTTAACGGTTCCGCTGCTCATGCAGCGTTTGGGTTCCTATTATACGACGATTCTTTCGTTTGTCATTTTCGGTCTGTCGATTGTTTTCTTTTACGTGTTCCCTCTAGTCTCTATTTTTCTCCTATTCAAAACGTTGAACGGATGGGGGAATGCGGGGAGTCGCGTAGCACGAAATACGATTTTGATGGAAATGGTGCCAAATCATTTGATCGGTCGTGTGAATAGCTTTTTCAACACCGTAGGAATGGGTATGCGAGTTCTGCTCATTGGTGTCTGTACACAAATTGTTTCTTTTCAAGGTGCTAGGATGGCCATTCTTTTGCTCGGAGTCTTATTAGTCGTTAGTTTCATAGGTCTTATTGGCAGCAAGCCCCTGTTTAACGTGGCAACGCAAACGAAAAATGAGGCTGTACCGCAAGAAATTTAGCTATAAATTGAACAAAGGCAGATCAGGTCCTTTCACTAAAAACTATCCTTCTCACTCCGAGAGGGGTAGTTTTTGTCATAGAGACATACTCTTGATCGTTCTCCCATATAATCTATCAGCTAGCAAAATGATAGAACAAGCGGAGGGATCATCGGATGTGCTTTCGTGTAAAACATTCAACCAACAGGCAGAAAAGAGTTCAACTTTGGGTGGTAGTCCTTTTACTAGTTTCTCTATTTTTCTTTACGATTCCGGCAAGGGCGACAGAGAGCGATGGATTCTCCGCACAAGCACAAGAAGGGCAAGATCTTTATCAAAAGCTCAAAACAGGTAAGCGCCCGCAGAGCGAGAAGACGTATGAAACGCCGGAACAGCCTACCGTTTACTTGACCTTTGATGACGGTCCTAGCAAGCTGACGAGTCAGGTGCTGGATATTTTAGATAAAGAGAATGTGAAAGCTACGTTTTTCGCGCTTGGCGAACAAGCTGAGGCACACCCTGCATTGGTCAAAAGAATCGTGCAAGACGGACATACCCTAGGCAATCATTCCTATAATCATGTATATAAAGAGCTGTATAGCGATTTCCAAACCTTTTGGGACCAAATCCAGCGTAGCGAGGACGTATTTGCCAGTTTGGCTGATACCAGACCGCAATTGGTGCGCGCCCCGGGAGGTACATATACGAATTTCGATGCATATTACTACTATTTGATGGATCAGGCTGGTTATACCATTGTGGACTGGAATGTAGACAGTGGTGATTCCAAAAGAGTGCGTGTACCCGCGAGTGAAATTTGGCAAACGATTAAGGGATCACCGCTCGAACACGAGATCAACATCCTGTTTCATGATGGCAGTGGGCATGAGTCAACGGTAGAAGTATTGCCCCAAGTTATCAGCTATTACAAAAAACTAGGTTATGCGTTCGCTCCCCTTACGACTCAGGTTAAGCCCAAACAGTTCCCAGTGGGTAAGCCGAAGTGGTCGAGAAACATGAGTTTAGCCCATTTCCAAGATCTATTGAAAGAAACACAACAATATGCTTTGGCACATGTTCAGACGGATCAAGATCAGAAGGATGCTGAACTGCATCTTGCCCAACAAACCGCAGTAGCTAGAGAAGAGACGGCACAAATTCTATCCGCGCAGGCGGCGGTACCGCTGCAAGTTCATGTGGCCGGAGGCAGCAGCTTTACAATTGAACCTGCAGAGTATCAGCTGCGTGCTAATCGGATTGAGCTGCCGCTGCGCTTTCTCATAGAGAAAATGGGCGGGCAAATAGAATGGCAGGCTGAAAAGAAGAAAGCGAATGCACATTTTGGTGTTTATGATTTGGAATATGATTTATCCGCTAGAAGCATAAGGCTGTATACCTTGGGTAATAGCGTAGCTACCTATTCATTAGCGGATATGGATCTGCAAGACGGTAAGATCATCGTTCCTTTACGAAAAACCATAGATTTACTAGGCGGGCGAATAACGGATACTGTCATAGAATCGGATAAGCGAGAGGTGTCTGTGGCATTACGGCCTTTTTATATGTTTAAAGAAAATAATAGTATTCTGAAAAACTCTCTATTTGCCATGGGAGGGTAATGTCTAAAATAGTAGAGGGCTGGAAAAACTAGAAGCATAACCTTATAAAGGAGGCTTCTTGTCTATGCAGTCGAAAACCCGAATATTCGATCAGCCGCAGCCTCTCGTGGAACGGATGATCATGAACGTAGAGAAAGTAATTGTTGGAAAGAGAGAGACGATAGAGAAAGCGTTCGTTGCTATGCTGAGCGGCGGCCATCTTTTGCTAGAAGACGTACCCGGTGTTGGAAAAACGATGCTTGTACGTGCCTTGGCTAGAACGATTGGTTGTGAGTTTAAGAGGATTCAGTGCACTCCTGATTTATTGCCGTCTGATGTAACCGGTGTATCCGTATTTAATGTGAAGACGAATGATTTTGAGTTTCGCCCTGGACCTTTAATGACACCCATCGTATTGGCAGACGAAGTCAACCGTACCTCACCGAAGACACAATCTGCTTTCTTAGAGGCGATGGAAGAGAAGCGGGTTACTATTGACGGGGTGAGTTATGAATTGCCTAAACCCTTCGTCTTATTAGCTACGCAAAACCCTGTGGACTATGAAGGTACTTATGCGCTGCCGGAAGCGCAAATGGATCGTTTTATGATGAAGTTGTCTCTTGGTTATCCAACGCTAGAGCAAGAAATATTGATGCTAGATCGCCTGCAGGATCGCCAGCCGCTGGATCACTTGAAGCCTGTTATCGTACAGGATGAGTTTGTGCAATTACAAAGAGAAGCAACCATGATTCATGTCGATAATACGTTAAAAGATTTCATTGTTCGCCTGGCCTTGGCAACTAGGGAGCATGTTGATTTGTACTTGGGTGCAAGCCCAAGAGCATCCTACGCCTTGATGCGCGCTGCGCAAACGTCTGCTTATATGAAGGGCAGGAGTTTCGTGGTACCTGATGACATCAAGGATTTGGTGCTGCCGATCTGGACACACCGGCTTATTCTGACTTCCGAAGCACGAATGACTGGCAAATCTGCGGATACGATTTTGACAGGCTTACTAGCCTCCTTACAAACTCCTGTTCTTCGTTACGTCTCGGCGAAGTAGGGGCCTACTATGAGAAGCTGGGGTAAAACGACGCTGTTGGTTGTGGGATGTGTGCTGTCCATTGTTTTGGCGTATTGGCAAGGTGGATTTGCCGCTTGGTATATAGGGATTTGTTTGACATTAATCTGGATTCAGGCTGGATTATTTTATGTATTCGCATTAAAAGGACTAACCGTTAGCCGGCAGTTGTCAGGCGAAGTCTTCATGTCCGGTGAAGACGTTACCATCACTTTGCAAGTTGGGCATCGTACATTATTGCCGCTGCCTTGGATGATTATTAAGGAAACATGGGTTCATGAAGGAAGCGAGAGGAAGTTGGGCTACAGCAAGCTGTTTTTCCCATGGTTTCGATCAGCCGTAATCCTCCATTATAAAATGACGGGGCTTATGCGAGGCGTTTATCGTTTCGCAGGCTTTGAAGTAGTGACCGGTGATTTATTTGGTTTTGCTGTTCGAAAAGCCTATCGCGATGATCTTCACCGGTGTGTTGTTTATCCGAGACCTGATTCTTTGACCGGATCAGGGATGACATTTCAATCCGAGGATGGTGATGTGCCTACCTTTCGTGGTCCTAAAACCGACACTCCGCTGATTAGCGGTGTTCGTGATTATGTCAGCGGTGATCCCTACCACCGCATTCATTGGAAATCCACAGCCAGGCTGAGCCGGCTGATGACCAAAGACCCCGAGCAAGCATCCTCCGCGAAGCGGATGCTGCTGCTCGACGCGGCGCCTGCGGCGGGTCCAGCTGAGGCGGCGCAGCCGCTGCTGGAGAAGGGCGTCGCCCTCGCGGCTGGCTTCTTCGAAGCCGCCGCTGCCGGGCGCGAGAGCTGCGGCTTCGCCAGCAGCTCGGGCAGCAGGCGAATCGCGCCGACGATTCGCCCTGATCTAACGCTCGCGTACGAAGTACTCGCGAGCGTTGGCGGCAAGCCCGCCCTTTCCTTTCCTGACCTCGTCAGGAAAGAGGCGGCGGCCTTGCCGCTGGATGCGTCGATGCTGTGCATCACATCGACGCTGGACCTTGCGCTGGTGCGCGCGATCGCGGATGCGCGCACCAAGCGCCGATCCGTGCACGTGATCTACGTGCACGCGCGGCCCTCCCTCTCGGTCGCGGAGCGAGAGGGGGCTTCTCAGCTGCAGGCCGTAGGCTGCAGCTTCACGGAAGTGCCGCATCCGCGTAGCCAGTGGCCAAAGCAAGGAGGTGTCGCGGATGCAACCGCTTGAACCCAACCGCGCGCCGCGCGCTCTATCACGTCCTTTACGCTCAAGCGCAGACTCGTCGCGCTTGAAGTCTCGCTCTTTACGCACTAACTCTTTAAGCACTAGCTCATTAAGTACTAACTCTTTAAGCACTAGCTCATTAAGTACTAACTCTTTAAGCACTAGCTCTATACACGCAAGCGCCAAGCCCGCAGCCGCTATCCCATCAAGTCCAATCTTCCATTCAAGCGCCATCACTAACGCACAATCATCATCGCCAATCACCAACACCTTTTTCCGAGACAGTCTAATCTCGCTGCTGCTCTTCCTGCTGCTCTCAGAATGGCTCCGTCCTCTAGCCTGGATGGCTGATGCCTCCATTCAAATCGGTCCCATTCTCGTCGTATTTGCGATCTGCATCGCCATAGACTGCTTCAAGGTCCCTTATGTTTGGGGATGGACAGCCAAAAGCATCATTATCCTGCTCTTCATCGGCTTTATGTTTGACCGTGAAGGCTTTCTAACCGGAGCATGGATCATCGATTTGGTGAGGATCCTTTCTCAGGATGCGGTTCACATCGTTCAAGCTCATTTCGACTTTATCAGTGGCCAAATGCGAACGCTGCTCTTTCTGTTAGGTTGGTCGCTCCTGATCTCCGTAGTACAGGCACTCATGCTGCAGAGGCAGCACAGTCTTTGGTTTGTAGCGGCCACGCTCATGTACCTTGTCTTCTTACAGTTGGTGCTTGGCGCGGATACGGTTCAAGGGATTATGCGCACAATAGGATATGGACTACTTCTGTTATCGCTGCTCAATCTCTCAAGAATTGAACAAACCTATGGCATTTCATCGGTGCGTTCGGGCGGTGTTTTTCAATGGATTGTAGTCAGTTTGGTCGTTGTAAGTGCTCTAGCTAGTGTAGGGTGGTATTCGGCAAGGCAGGCGGAGCCTGCTCCTCTCATGAAACCAGTTAGCTGGGCGTATTTATACGATCGCATATTTGACCTATACAAGGAAGATACGGGGGCGAACGGTTCTTTTGCTAGGTCTGGTTATGGTCAAGACGACTCCTCCTTAGGAGGTCCACTCCAGGTGGACACGACCCCAGTATTCACAGCCAGAACATCCGAATTAACCTACTGGCGCGGAGAATCCAAAAGCTTCTACGACGGCAAAGGCTGGACCGAGCCCAATCAAAAGCTGGAGTCTTACGTTATTCCTAATCAACCTTTTACAGGCAGGGCTGTGAATCAGGAAATTCTTTGGAACACGAAGTCGCCTAATTCCCAATTGTTTATGGGTGGAAGGTTACTAAGTGTTGATATGCTTTTGAGTGAGAAGGGGAAACCGCTAACACCGAGCAGCCTTCTTACATCTGAATTTAGCGGTAAAGTGACTCTACCCGAGATTATAGATCCTTTGTCTTATTACAAAATAACTGTCCAGCCTGTGCATGAAGATCCATCCATACTTAACACGGATATGGGTAGTTATCCCTCTGGCATTACAGAGGAATATCTCCAGCTTCCGGCTGCTTTGCCGCGATCTGTTCGCAGCATTGCCGAGCAAGTGACAGCGAATCGTCTGACGCCTTATGCCAAAGCAGTTGCGATTGAGCAGTATTTAAGCAATACCTATACCTATAGTCTCGAAAAGTCAACGCATCCAAGTCGCAATGAGGATTTTGTCAGTCATTTTCTGTTCGTAGACCGAACAGGGTACTGTGATCATTTTTCAACTTCGATGGTCGTTATGCTTCGTTCTGTTGGTGTGCCTGCCCGCTGGGTAAAAGGTTTCGCTCCAGGGACACTGCAAGCATCTAGCGACGGCGATGGGCTTCAGGAAGTTATGGTTCGTAATCTAGATGCGCATTCATGGGTGGAGGTATATTTTCCTTCTATGGGCTGGGTGCCGTTTGAGCCTACGCCTGGTTTCTCTGGTATTTCGTCCGACCATCCGAGAGAAACCTTGACGACAGCTGCCATGGAGCAAGCGGCGATGACAGCTTCACTCACGAACATTCCTACGTCTAGCAAGTTTACAACCAATCCAAGTGAGTGGCTTCGTGAAACGAAGGATAGAATTGTCAATTTTGCAAAGACTTATAGGAATGCTTTCATTGTTCTAATCGGATGTTGTCTCCTTCTAGTGGGTATTTTCGTTTTGCTTAGGCGAAAAGGTTTCCTAGTCAATTCACGGCTGTATTTTCCAATTTACAAAAGCAAGCAGGGCAATTTACACCCCATGACACCTTATATGGATCGATTATGGATGCAGCTATTTCGAAAATACGGTGCAAAATCCGCGAACCAGACGGTGCGAGAGTATGTCACAACTCTAAATTTCAAAGATCAACGACAGAAACAAGCGCTGCTCGAATTTGCCTTGATTTATGAAAGTGTCCGTTATGATACGGTCAATTCACTGACCTATACGAAGCGGGAAATTACCGCGATTTGGAAAGCCATTCAAAAGACACATTAAACCCCTTTACATCCTAGGTACCTAATGTTTAAAATTAGTACCTATAAATAGTGATAAGTGGACAAGGGGAGCCCCTTAAACATCAATCGCTATGAATCTAGGAGGTCGGATAATGAGTAAACCGAGTGAAATGATTGTCGTATTAGATTTTGGAGGCCAGTATAATCAACTGATTGCTAGACGAATTCGTGATTTGGGCGTTTACAGCGAGCTGCTGCCGTTCAATACAACTGTTGATAAAATTCGTGAGCTTAACCCTAAGGGGATTGTGTTCTCAGGCGGTCCGTCGAGCGTATATGGTGAAGGAGCTCCCGCTGTTGACGCAGGAATCTTTGATCTGGGTATTCCAATCTTGGGTATTTGCTATGGCATGCAGCTTATTGCCCACCAACTGAACGGTAAAGTTGAACGCGCTCATACGCGTGAATACGGTAAGGCTGATCTTTCATTTACGAATGAAAGCCCGCTAGTGAAAGGGTTAGAATCCAAACAAACTGTGTGGATGAGTCACGGCGATCACGTTTCAGTCCTGCCTGAAGGCTTCGTTATAGAAGCAAGCACGGATTCTCTTCCGATTGCTGCAATGAGTAACCGTGAGCGCAACATACATGCGGTACAGTTCCACCCAGAAGTTCGTCATTCCATTCAAGGGAATGAAATGATCCATAACTTTATCTATGGCGTATGCGGTTGCGAAGGCGACTGGACGATGTCTTCCTTTGTGGAAGACATGATCAAAGAGCTTCGTCAAGAAGTTGGCGACAAGAAAGTCCTATGCGCACTTAGTGGCGGCGTGGATTCATCGGTTGTTGCTATTTTGCTGCATAAAGCGATCGGCGCTCAGCTGACGTGTATGTTTATTGATCATGGTTTGCTGCGTCAAGGTGAAGCAGAGAGCGTTATGGACACTTTTGTCGGTAAATTCGATATGAAAGTGGTCAAAATTGATGCGCGTGACCGTTTCCTCGGCAAGCTGGCCGGCGTAGACGATCCTGAGCAAAAACGTAAAATTATCGGTACCGAATTCATCCGTGTATTCGAAGAGGAATCCAGTCAGTTCGATGACTTTACTTTCCTGGCCCAAGGTACTTTATACACAGATATTGTGGAAAGCGGTACGGCTACTGCACAAACGATTAAATCGCATCATAACGTAGGCGGACTGCCGAAAGATATGAAATTCAAGCTAATCGAGCCGCTCAAAACACTGTTCAAAGACGAAGTGCGTAAAGTAGGCGAGGAATGCGGCCTTCCAGCAGCAATCGTTTGGAGACAACCTTTCCCAGGTCCTGGTCTAGCTATTCGTGTTCTAGGTGAAGTAACGGAAGATAAGCTGAAAATAGTTCGTGAATCCGACGCCATTCTGCGCGACGAAATCGCCAAAGCAGGCTTAGATCGCGAGATCTGGCAGTACTTCACAGCACTTCCGGGCATGAAAAGCGTGGGAGTTATGGGCGACGCCAGAACTTACTCCTATACTGTAGGTATTCGTGCTGTTACATCTATTGATGGAATGACAGCTGACTGGGCGCGTATTCCTTGGGATGTGCTTGAGAAGATTTCGGTTCGTATCGTAAATGAAGTTGAGAACGTGAATCGTATCGTTTATGACATCACTTCTAAGCCGCCTGCTACCATTGAATGGGAATAATTTAAATCACTACTAAAAAGACGAACGTTATGGGAAAAAACACCCCTTTATCGTTCGTCTTTTTTATTGACAACTGGTTATTTCACAACTAAAATGTGTATTGGATAACAGTTTTTCGTATAATCTCGGGGATTGGCCTGAGAGTTTCTACGAGATCACCGCAAATGATCTGGCTACGAAAAAAAGGAACGGAATCCGTATGAGTTTCTACGTGCACCTTTACACATCGAAGGCAGCTCTCATATGGATAGCTCCTTTTTCGTACCCGGAATCAGGCATTATGATTCCGGGTTTTTTGCTGTTGCCAGAAAGTATATATGTATACTTTTGCTTCGCACAACCTTGATAAACGCGCTCGTCCTTGAAAGGACGACAGGGGCGTTTATCCTTGGTTCCCCACCATTCGTTTTAGGAGGAGTAGGAAAATGGATCGCTTTTTTAAATTGAAACAAAACGGCACGACAGTAAGAACAGAAATCATGGCAGGGATCACTACGTTCATGACGATGGCTTACATCCTTGCGGTAAATCCAGACATTTTGAGTGCTTTTAAATCGGGTGCAACCGGCGGTGACTGGACTTCGATTTTCTTGGCTACAGCAATTGCTGCGGGTGTAATGACGATTGCAATGGGGTTATTCGTTAACTTTCCAGTTGCGCTAGCTCCGGGAATGGGCTTGAATGCTTACTTCGCGACCATCATTTTAACTTCGCAAGGTAAATTCACGTTTTCTATGGCTTTAGCAGCCGTATTCATTTCGGGGATTATTTTCATCATTCTTACCATTACCAGAGTTCGCCAAATGCTCCTTGTGGCTGTTCCAGATAGCTTGAAGCATGCGATTACCGTGGGTATTGGTTTGTTTATCGCAATGATCGGTTTCAAGAACAGCGGCATCTTAACCGTTGCGGTTGAAAGCGGCAAAGATATTAAGGCACATCAATTTACGGATGTACTTTCATTTGAAACTGTATTCCACATGGGTTCATTAGAAGATAAAGGCGTTATTTTAACAATCGTTGGGGTCTTGTTGATCTCTATCTTTATGGTGCTTCGTCTTCGTGGTGCTATCTTAATCGGTATATTGGCTACGACAATCATTGGGTACTTCATGGGTATGGTTAATCTAGGTTCATTGACTAGTGCAGACACGACATGGGTTCCTGATTTAACAAAGCTTCGTTTCGCTGATTTTGATTTTGCAGGCATTATGACAACGGGAATTGTTTCGGTTATTGCCACGTTTACGTTTGTTGAGCTTTTTGATACATTCGGTACTATGGTTGGAACAGCAAATCGTGCTGGTATTATGAAGAATAAAGAAGAAGGCAACAAGCGTGTAGGTAAAGCCATGTTCGTGGATGCGATTGGTGTTAGTGGCGGTGCGTTAGTTGGGACTAGTACGGTTACTGCTTTCGTAGAAAGCGCAGCGGGTGTAGCAGAAGGCGGACGTACAGGTTTAACGGCGGTAACTACAGGCGTATGTTTCTTGCTTGCCCTGTTCTTAGCTCCGATTGCTATGTTGGTTCCGGGTTCTGCGACAGCGGCAGCGTTGATCGTGGTTGGTGTTCTGATGGTTCAATCCATTCGTGAGATCGACTTTCAAGACTTCGTTCTGGCGATTCCAGCTTTCCTTACAATTGTATTGATGCCTTTCACTTACAATATTGCGAATGGGATCTCCTTCGGAATCGTTGCGTATGTAGTTCTGGCAGCAGCATCTAACCTAGGTGGCAAAAGTCAGACGCGTTATCCGATTCACTGGTTAATGTGGGTACTAGCGGTTCTAATCCTAGCTCGTTACATCTTTATAGGAAGCCAAGGTTAAAAGACTCAAGCTCCGGTGCATTACGCACTGGAGCTTTTTTGTTTATATTTCCATATTTTTCAAGGTATAAAAAGCTTGCAATCAGTTTGTGGATTTGTTATATTACTCCTTGTCGCTTCGGCGGTCGAACGAAAGAACGAAAGAAATTAAAAAAAAGTTCTTGCAATCGAATAGGCTGATGTGGTATATTGATCAAGTCGCCTTTGAGGGGCGAAGGATTAAA